>NZ_JBEXTX010000028.1:0-72184 GCF_040614175.1 Amycolatopsis sp. NPDC006131 | reverse complement strand
GCGGCACGCCCCACCACCCGCGGCGGCCCGGTCAATCCCGGCGGCACGCCCCACCACCCGCGGCGGCAGCCCGGCCACCCGCGGCGGGTGCGCCGAGCGGCGGGGTCAGCCGTCGATGATGTGGTGTTCGCGGTGTTCGATGGCCTTCGCGTTGCGCTGGTAGCGGTTGACCTTCTCCGGCTTGCGCGGGGGGCGGTCGTTGGCGATCAGCACCGCGACCCAGGGCAGCGGGATCGAGATGACGATGAACAGCAGCGCCAGCCACCACGTGTGGTAGAAGATTCCGGCCAGCACCAGGCACGGGAACCGCATGCCCATCATCAGCATGTACTTGCGCTTGCGGGCCGCGTGCTCGTCTTCGTAGGACGGTGCGGCCTCGGTGATGAGAACGGGGGCGTCCTCGTCGCCGGTGCCCCGGGGGGACCTGTTCACCGCGACCACCTCCTGTGCCTCCATGCTGCCACTTCCCCCTCCCCGGCGATACTCGGGTGGCGTTAAATCCCGCACCACCCGGCGCACACGCGCGTGAGGATCTCCACCGACTCGGCCAGCCGGGTGATCGAGCACCACTCGTCGGTGACGTGCGCCTGCTCCGGCTCGCCCGGCCCGCAGATCAGCGTCGGCACCCCGCCCAGCGCGGGGGTCAGCACGGACGCGTCGGTGAAGTACGTCGCCGTCGCCACCTCACCGCCCGCGCCGGTGACCTCCCGGACGATCGCGGCCGCCGAGGCCGCCCACTCGTCGCCCGGATCGGTCCACACCGGCGGCAGGTCGATCAGCGGGCGCACCTCGACCCCGGCCACGGCGGCCAGCGTCTCCAGCAACGCCGCGTGGTCCTGCTCCGCCACCGTCCGCACGTCCACCGTCGCCACCGCGCGGTCGGGCACCGAGTTCGTGTTCAGCCCGCCGGTGAAGGTGCCCACGTTCAGCGTCGGCGGCCCCATCACCGGGTGCGGCTCCACCCCGAACCGGTACTCCGCCAACCGCGACACCGCCGCGGCCAGCTTGACCACCGCGTTGTCCCCCAGGTGCGGCATCGACCCGTGCGCGGTCACGCCGGTGGCGAGCGCCTCCAGCCACAGCGCGCCCTTGTGCCCGTGGAACGCCGCGTTCGCGGTCGGCTCGGTGATGACCAGCGGACCGCTCGGCCCCAGCCGGTCCGCCACGAACCGCGCGCCCTGCGAACCGGTCTCCTCGGCCGCCGTCAGGACGAGCCGCAGCCCGGCGCGGCGCGGCCGGGAGCGCGCGACCGTGACCGCCGCCGTCACGATCGCCGCCACCCCGGCCTTCATGTCGCTCACGCCGCGCCCGTACACGCGGTCGCCGTCGGTCTCCCCGGCGAACGGGTCGTGCTGCCACGGCGCGCCGCCCAGCGGCACCGTGTCGACGTGCCCGGACAGGCACAGCGGGGGCACGTCGTACCCGGTCTCCCACTCGGCCACCAGCGTGCCGCGGCCGGGTTCGTGCTCGAACACCTCGAGGCGGAACCCCGCGTCCCGCAGCAGCGGCGCCACGACCTCCAGCGCCGCGGTTTCCCCGTGACCCACCGTGTCGACCGCGGTCAGCGCGCGGGTCAGCGCGAGTGCGTCGGTCACAACCCCTCCTTCAGTGCCCGGTCCGGCCGTCGACCCGTTCGCGCAGCAGGTCGGCGTGCCCGTTGTGCCGGGCGTACTCGGCGAGCATGTGCACCGTGATCCGCCGCAACGAGATCGGCTCACCGGAGGCCTGGTGCACGCCCGTCTCGTCGAGCGACGGCGCTTCGGCGACGATCCGCCGGGAGGCCTCGCACTCGGCGCGCCACACCGCCAGCGCCTCCGCCGGATCGCCGTCCAGCCGCTCGAAGTCCTGCTCCGGGTCGTCGTCGGAGTAGTACAGGACCGGCACGTCCTCGCCGCGGAACTGGATGCGGAACCACCACCGCTCGACGCCGGCGAGGTGCCGCAGCAGGCCGTGCAGGGTGAGCCCCGAGGGCGGGATCAGCTTCTCGGACAGGCGGTCCGGCGCGACCCCCGTGCACTTGAGCTCGAAGGTCTGCCGGTGCCAGTCGAGGTAGGCGGTGAGGATCGCGCGCTCATCACCGGTCTTGGGCAGGGGCGGGCGGGTGTCGTCCGCCCACGGCTGGGCGAAGTTGGCGGCGGGGATCGGGGCGCTTCCGGTCATGCCCCGAGCTTGCCACCACCCACCGACAAAAATGTGAGCGCCGCCACGACCAGCGTCTCCACCCCGGTCCGCAGCGTCGGGTGCAGCACCGGCGCGAACCGCGGCGAGTGGTTCGACGGGACGTCGCGCTCGAACCGGCCCTCCGCCATCGCGGTGAGCACGAAGTCCGGGTCCAGGCCGCCGACCAGCCAGAACACCGACGGCGCCCCGGCCGCCCTGCCGAACTCGCCGAAGTCCTCGCTGCCGGTGACCAGCGGCGCCTCCATCGTCCGGTCGGCGCCGAAGTGCGCGGTGAACGCCTCGGTGAGCGTGCGGTTCGCGCCCTCGTCGTTGCTGGTCACCGGGAAGGTCGCGATCGGCGTGATCTCCGGCGGCCGTGGCGCGCCCGCCGCGGCCGCCTCGCCCTGCACGATGCGCTCGATCGCGGCCAGCACCCGCTGCCGGACCTGCTCGTCGAAGGTGCGGACGTTGACCTCGAGCACCGCTTCCTCGGCGATGACGTTGGCCGCGGTGCCGACGTGCATCGAGCCGACGGTCACCACGGCCTGCTCGGTCGCCGCGATCTCGCGGGACACGATCGTCTGCAGCCGCATCACCACCGACGCGGCCAGCACCGCCGGGTCGACCGTCGTCTCCGGGCGGGAGCCGTGCCCGCCGCGGCCGTGCAGTACGATCCGCAGCGAGTCGGTCGCCGCCATCAGCACGCCCGGCCGCGTCAGCACCCAGCCCGCCGGCCCGGGCACGACGTGCTGGCCCAGCACCACCGCGGGCGTGCCGACGAGGTCGAACAGGCCGTCGCGCACCATCGTCTCCGCGCCCTCGCCGACCTCCTCCCCCGGCTGGTAGACCACGACGACCGTGCCCCGCCAGCCGTCCCGGCCGTCGGCGAGCAGCCGCGCCGCGCCGTCCAGCCAGGTGGCGTGCATGTCGTGGCCGCACGCGTGCATCACCGGGACCTCGTCGCCGTCCTGGTTCGGTGCGCGCACCTCGCTGGCGTAGGGCAGGCCGGTCTTCTCCGCGACCGGCAGCGCGTCGATGTCCGCGCGCAGCATCACGACCGGGCCGTCCCCGTTGCGCAGCACGCCCGCCACCCCGGTCCCGCCGATGCCGGTGTGCACCTCGTAACCGGCCTCACGCAACCGGTCCGCGAGCTTGCCGGCGGTGCGGTGCTCGGCGAACGACAGCTCGGGGTTGCGGTGCAGGTCGAGGTAGAGCTCCTCGAGTCCCGGCAGGAGTTCGCCGAGGCCCGCGGGCACCGTCGCCCGGTCCGTGGTGGTCATGCGGCCATCTCAGCACAGCCGCGGCGCCCGCGTGGGAGGATCACCCACCGTGAGCATTCCGCGGTTCTCCGACGATTTCCTGGCCCGGCTGCGCGAGGCGTTCCAGCGCACCGGCTACGACGCCGACGGCGTGGTCGACGCGCTGGGCGGGGCGGCCCACGCGGCGCTGGGCCGCGGCGAGCCCGAACTCGCCTTCCGCGCCAGCGCGGACGCCGGCGAGCTCGGCACGCTCATCCGCCTCTTCCTGCTGGGTTCCGCCGAGCCCGAAGCGGCCGTGCGGGCCGCGCTGGCGCCGCTGGCGCTGGACGACGCGCTCGCGGCCGGTCTCGTGCGCGGACGGGAGCGGCTGCGCGCGGGCCTGGACGTGCGGCCGCACGGGGACGAGCAGGGCTCGTGGTGGGTCGTGTCGGACCTGGACTCCGACGTGCTCGGCGCGGAGGTCCCGCCGGACCACGTGCTCGGCGTCGGGCACGCGTCGCTGAGCCTGATCCGCGCCACGACCCGCCGCCCGGTGGGCAGCCTGCTGGACCTGGGCACCGGCAACGGCGTGCAGGCGCTGCACGCCACCCGGCACGCCCAGCGCGTCACCGCCACCGACGTGTCGGAGCGGGCGCTGGCGCTCGCGGACGCGACGTTCCGGCTGAACGAGCTGGACGTCGAACTGGTGCGGGGCGAGTGGTTCGCGCCGGTCGCGCGCCGCCGGTTCGACCAGATCGTGTGCAATCCCCCGTTCGTGGTGGGCCCGCCGCGCGTCGACTACACCTACCGCGACTCCGGCCTCGGCGGCGACGACGCGAGCGCCCTGGTGATCCGCCAGCTGCCCGGGTTCCTGACCGAGGGCGGCACCGGGCAGCTGCTCGCCTCCTGGTTGCACGTCGACGGCGAGGACTGGGCCGACCGGGTGAGCCGATGGCTCCCCGGCGGCACGGACGCGTGGTTCGTGCAACGCGACGTAGCCGACCCCGGGCTGTACGTGGGCACCTGGTTGCGTGACGCGGGCATCGATCCGCGCTCCGACCGCGGCCGGGCCAAGGCCGCCGACTGGCTGGACTGGTTCGCGGAGAACAAGGTCCAGGGCGTCGGGTTCGGGTTCGTCACCCTGCGCCGCACGGACGCGGCCCACCCGACGGTGGTCTGCGAGGACCTGCGGCAGGCCTACGACGACCCGCTGGGCCCGGAGGCCGGCCGGTGGCTGGACCGCGTGGCCTGGCTGCGGGAGCACGGGCACGACCTGCTGGACGCGCGCTTCCGGGTGCCGCCGACGGTGCTGCTGGAGCGGGTGTCCGCGCCCGGCGACGAGGGCTGGGACACCACGGTGCTGCGGCTGCACCGCTCCGACGGGCCGGGCTGGCAGCACGAGGTCGACGAGACGGTCGCCGCGCTGCTGGCCGGCTGCCGGGGCGCGCTGCCGCTGTCGGACCTGCTGTCGCTGCTCGCCGCCGGCCACGGGCTGGACGAGGACGCGCTCACCGAGGCCGCGCTGCCGCTGGTGCGGGAACTGGTCCGCCACGGCTTCCTGGAGGCGGTGTGAGGGCCGTCGCGGCGCGGGTGACCGAGGCGAGCGTCACAGTCGAGGGCGAGGTCGTCGGCGCGATCGAGGAGCCGGGGCTGCTGGTCCTGCTCGGCGTCCACGTTTCGGACAGCGAGGACAAAGCGGTCACCATGGCGCGGAAGCTGCACGAGCTCCGCATCCTCCGCGATGAGGAGTCCTGCGCCACTTCCGGCGCCCCTTTGCTGGTGGTGAGCCAATTCACGCTGTACGGCGACACCCGCAAGGGGCGCCGTCCATCGTGGACGCAGGCGGCCCGCCCGGACGACGCGCTGAAGCTGTTCGACCGCGTCGTGGGGGAGCTGCGCGGGCGCGGAGCCCGTGTCGCCACAGGGAAGTTCGGCGCCATGATGGCGGTGCGCAGCGTGAACGACGGCCCCTTCACGGTGCTCGTAGAGGTCTGAACCACTGCTCCACCCGAGCGGTCTCTCAGCAAAACCTCAGCTTTGGTGGAGCAACCCGGTCCGGTACCGCCTCGTCTTGAAGTCGAGAAGGCGGGAACGTTTTGGCAACGGCCGGCGTTGGAACCATTGTCCAGCCGACGAGCTGGACACCGCGGGGGTGGAGCACTCCACAGGATCCACCCACGCGGCGCAACAGCCGGTGTGACGCACCGAACGTGTCCGCCCGTGACCGGGGAGGCAGAACATGTCAGTACAGACTCTCGAGCGCCCGACTCGTGAGGTCCCCGAGCCCGAAACCGAGCCCGTCGAGTCCAGCGTACGCCCTTCGCCGAACCTCGACGCGGATCTCGACGCACAGGGCCCGGCCGCGGACCTCGTGCGGGTCTACCTCAACGGGATCGGCAAGACCGCGCTGCTGTCCGCCGCCGACGAGGTCGAGCTCGCCAAGCGCATCGAGGCGGGGGTGTTCGCGCAGCACATGCTCGACACCGCGCCGAAGCTGAGCCCGCAGCGCCGCAAGGAGCTCGAGGCGCTCGTGCGTGACGGCCACAAGGCCAAGAACCACCTGCTGGAGGCCAACCTCCGGCTGGTCGTGTCGCTGGCCAAGCGCTACACGGGGCGGGGGATGCCGCTGCTCGACCTGATCCAGGAGGGGAACCTGGGTCTCATCCGCGCGGTGGAGAAGTTCGACTACTCCAAGGGGTTCAAGTTCTCGACCTACGCGACGTGGTGGATCCGCCAGGCCATCACCCGCGGCATGGCCGACCAGGGCCGCACCATCCGGCTGCCCGTGCACCTCGTCGAGCAGGTCAACAAGCTGGCCCGCATCAAGCGCGACCTGCACCAGCAGCTCGGCCGTGAGGCCACCAACGAGGAGCTGGCCGCCGAGTCCGGCATCGCCGTCGAGAAGGTCGCCGACCTGCTCGACCACGCCCGCGACCCGGTGAGCCTCGACATGCCGGTCGGCACCGACGAGGACGCCCCGCTGGGCGACTTCATCGAGGACTCCGAGGCCACCGACGCCGAGAGCGCGGTCATCTCGGGCCTGCTGCAGGACGACCTGCGCCGGGTCCTGGCCACCCTCGACGAGCGGGAGCAGCAGGTCATCCGGATGCGCTACGGCCTCGACGACGGCCAGCCGCGCACCCTCGACCAGATCGGCAAGCACTTCGGGCTGTCCCGCGAGCGGGTACGCCAGATCGAGCGCGAGGTCATGTCGAAGCTGCGCCAGGGTGAGCGGGCCGAGCGCCTGCGCGCCTACGCCAGCTGACCCGTCCAGGGCAACCGGCAGGGCCACTCCGCCTACGCGGGGTGGCCCTGTTCGCGTTCCACGACAACCCGATCGGCAGTGTTGACGTATGACGTAGGTCACGTCACCGTGGAAGCAACGTTTGGTGAGTTCTTCACGTCCTACGGACGGTGGACTTCGCGGCGGGTGCCCTGTGCTCCCGGCCGCTTTCCCCGGAAGGTCGGGTCCGTCGGGGTGGGCCCGGCCTTCCGACTTTTCCGGGGTGGTTCGCGCCACGCGATCTCCGGCGAGGTGCGCGCCACACCTCTACGTGGGCAAGCACGCGCAAGCGGTAACGTCAAGGGCCCGAATTGCCTGCGAGGGAGCCCGAGTGACCACCACCACCTTCCAGTACACCGACGTGCTGCCGCTGGGTCCGGACCACGAGACCGAGTACCGGCTCGTGACGGCCGAGGGCGTCCGGGTAGTCGAGGCCGCCGGACGGAAGTTCCTGGAAGTCGACCCCGAAGCGCTGACCAAGCTCGCCCGGACCGCGATCACCGACATCCAGCACCTGCTGCGCTCGTCGCACCTGGCGCAGCTGCGCGCGATCGTCGACGACCCCGAGGCCAGCGGCAACGACCGCTTCGTGGCGATGGACCTGCTGCGGAACGCGGCCATCTCGGCCGGCGGGGTGCTGCCGATGTGCCAGGACACCGGCACCGCGATCGTCATCGGCAAGCGCAGCCAGGGCGTGCTCACCGGCGGCAACGACGAGCAGGCGCTGGCCCGCGGGATCTTCGACGCCTACCAGGAGCTCAACCTGCGCTACTCGCAGATGGCGCCGGTGACGTTCTGGGACGAGAAGAACACCGGGACCAACCTGCCCGCGCAGATCGAGCTCTACCACAAAGACGGCACCGGCGACCCCAGCTACGAGTTCCTGTTCATGGCCAAGGGCGGCGGCTCGGCCAACAAGACGTTCCTCTACCAGGAGACCAAGGCCGTCCTGAACCCGAAGCGGCTGGCGAAGTTCCTGGACGAGAAGCTGCGCAGCCTCGGCACCGCGGCCTGCCCGCCCTACCACCTGGCGATCGTGGTGGGCGGCATGTCGGCCGAGTACAACCTCAAGGTCGCCAAGCTCGCCTCGGCCCGCTACCTGGACAACCTGCCGCGCGAGGGTTCCCCGCTCGGCCACGGGTTCCGGGACACCGACCTGGAGCAGCAGGTCCTGGAGATGACCCGGCAGTTCGGCATCGGCGCCCAGTTCGGCGGCAAGTATTTCTGCCACGACGTGCGCGTCATCCGGCTGCCCCGGCACGGCGCGTCCTGCCCGGTCGGCATCGCGGTGTCCTGCTCGGCCGACCGCCAGGCGAAGGCGAAGATCACGGCGGACGGCATCTTCATCGAGCAGCTCGAGCGCGACCCGGCCCGCTTCCTGCCGGACGTCACCACCGACGACCTGTCCGACGAGGTGGTGCAGGTCGACCTGAACCGCCCGATGGACGAGATCCGCGCGCAGCTGTCGTCGCTGCCGGTGAAGACCCGGCTGTCGCTGACCGGCCCGCTGGTGGTGGCCCGCGACATCGCGCACGCGAAGATCGCGGAGCGGCTGGAGGCCGGCGAGGAGATGCCGCAGTACCTGCGGGACCACCCGGTCTACTACGCGGGCCCGGCGAAGACCCCGGACGGCTACGCCTCCGGATCCTTCGGGCCGACCACCGCGGGCCGGATGGACTCCTACGTCGCCCAGTTCCAGGCCGCGGGCGGCTCGATGGTCATGCTCGCCAAGGGCAACCGGTCCAAGCAGGTGACCGCGTCCTGCAAGGAGCACGGCGGGTTCTACCTCGGCTCGATCGGCGGCCCCGCGGCACGGCTGGCGCAGGACTGCATCAAGAAGGTCGAGGTTCTGGAGTACCCGGAGCTGGGCATGGAAGCCGTGTGGAAGATCGAGGTCGAGGACTTCCCGGCGTTCATCGTCATCGACGACAAGGGCAACGACTTCTTCGCCGAGACGTCGGAGCCGGTGCTGCAGATCAGCTTCCGCTCCTGAGCGACTGGCTCGAACGGGCGCCACCCATGCGGGTGGCGCCCGTTTTTCACGCCTGGAACAGCTTGACCAGCCGGTCGAGGGTCTTGTCGATGGCCTGCTTGTTCTTGCGCGGGAAGAAGCTCAGGTCGATCAGGAGCGGGATCCGCGCGGTTGACCAGTCGAAGGTCTCGGTGACCTCGGTCGAGCCGTCCTCGAGCGGCTTGAGCTGCCACCGCCAGCGGTGCCCGTTGAAGTGCCGCCAGGCGATCAGCCGGTTCTCGTCGAACTCGACGACCGTGTTGAGGATCTTGTAGTTCGCGCCCATCTTCATGTCCATGCCGAAGCGGGAGCCGAGCGTCAGGCGCTCCGGCCCGCCGCTCTGGGCCGCGAGGACCGTGCCGGAGCCGTCGATCAGCGGGTGCTTCGACGGGTCCGCGAGCAGCTCGAAGATCTTCTCCGGCGGGGCCGCGACGATCCGCGTGGCGGAGACCTGGCGTTTCCTCATGACCCGGGATACTACCGGTCAGTAACCTCGTTTGGCGCTCGTCAGCACGACAGTCCGCTCGTTCAGGGGTTCGGACAGGGTCGCCGACACCACCGGGTAGCGGATGTCCATGGTGCACATCTGGCCGGCCAGGTTGCTCTTGTTCTCGACCAGGTTGACCACGACCTGCCGGGCGTCCTGGGCGGTCACCTCGGCCGCGGCGCGCCCGCACCCGCCTTCCTCGGCGCGGATGAACAACTGCTTGCCGTCGGCGCTGACGAACACCTCGCGCGGGAAGTCCGAGGGCAGCGCCGAGGAGTCGACGCGGGTGGCAGGCACCTGGGCGGTGTCCGCCGGTGGCTGCCTCTGACGCGGCCCGCCCGGCATCACCGGGGGCAGGTCGGTGGCCGGGATGGTCGGGGCGGTGGGAGCGGCTTCGCTGCTGGTCGCGTCACCGGAGCCGCTTCCGACGGTAGGGGTCTGCTCGCCGCAGGCCGTGGCCGCCAGCAGGACGAGGCCCAGCCCGCACATCGTTGCTTTCCACCTCATGCCTCCAGGACGGAACGGGCCCGCCGACGGGTTGCACAAAAAATTCCGGGGCCGTGTCGATCGAAACGCCCCCCGTTCGACCCATGGGGTGAGAGGGTCCAGAAGGACCCGGACACCGAGGGAGAAACACCATGAAGTTCATGCTGATCTGGCGGGCCACCGACGAGGCGTTCGCGAACCTGGCCGACTTCGACTTCGACCAGATGATCGAGATGACCGGGCGGTACAACCAGGAGCTGATCCGGGCCGGTGTGCTGGTCGCCGCCGAAGGGCTGGACGACGCGAACGACGGAGTGGTGGTGGACTACTCCTCGGAGCCGCCCGTGGTCACCGACGGCCCGTACGGCGAGACGAAGGAGCTGTTCGGCGGCTTCTACATCCTCAACGTGGCCTCCAAGGAGGAGGCGGTCGAGTGGGCCAAGCGGTCCCCGATCAAGGGCAAGGGCTTCAAGACCGAGATCCGGCGGGTCACCACGATCGACGAGTTCCCGCAGGACAACGAGTGGATCCAGAAGGAGCGGGCGTGGCGCGAGGCGACCGGCCAGCTCTGAGATGACCGAACGGGAAGCGATCGCCGCCGTCTGGCGCATCGAGTCGGCGCGGATCGTCGGTGCGCTCGCGCGCTACACCGGCGATTTCGCGCTGGCCGAGGACCTCGCCCAGGAGGCGCTGGCGGAGGCGCTGGTGACCTGGCCGCGTGAGGGTGTGCCCCGTAACCCGGCGGGGTGGCTGCTCACGGTGGGCAGGCGCCGGGCCGTGGACGCGTTCCGCCGGCGCTCCGCGCTCGACGACCGGTACGCCGTCCTCGCGAACGAGATGCGCGAGGACGGCGGGGAGATCGAGTGGGACCCGGACCAGATCGACGACGACGTGCTCGCGCTGATGTTCATCTCGTGCCACCCGGTGCTGTCGCGGGAGGCGCGGGTGGCGCTGACGCTGCGGGTGGTCGGCGGTCTGACCAGCGACGAGATCGCGCGGGCGTTCCTCGTGCCGACCGCGACCGTGCAAGCGCGGATCACGCGGGCGAAGAAGACGCTCGGTGCGGCGGGGGTGCCGTTCGAGGTGCCCTCGCCGGAGGAACGGGCCGCGCGGCTCGGGTCGGTGCTGAACGTGATCTACGTGATCTTCACCGAGGGGTCGTCGGCCAGCTCCGGCGGCGACCTGATCAGGTTCGACCTCGCGGGCGAGGCCCAGCGCCTCGCCCGCGTCCTGTCGCGCCTGGTGCCGGACGAGCCGGAGGTGCACGGGCTGCTGGCGTTGCTGGAGCTGACCGCCGCGCGGTTCCCGGCGCGCACCGGGCCGGACGGGGAGCCGGTGCTGCTGGAGGACCAGGACCGGCGGCGGTGGGACCGGTCGGCGATCCGGCGGGGACGGGCGGCGCTGGCGCGGGCGGAGGCGGCCGGGCGGGGGCTGGGCGCGTACGGCCTGCAGGCCGCGATCGCCGAGTGCCACGCCGTCGCGCCGTCGGTGGCGGAGACGAACTGGGACCGGGTGGTGCTGCTGTACGAGGCGCTCGGCGGGCTCGCGCCGTCGCCCGTGGTCGACCTGAACCGCGCGGTGGCGGTGTCGATGGCGCAGGGCCCGGCGGCGGCGCTGCCGATCGTGGACTCCCTGGCGTCTGCCGGGACGCTCGACAAGTCGCACCTGCTGCCGACCGTGCGGGGCGAGTTGCTCGTGCGGCTCGGACGCGTGGCGGAGGCGCGGACGGAGCTGAGGCGGGCCGTCGAGCTGTGCGGGAACGAGCGGGAGCGCGCGGTGCTGGAGCGGAAGCTGGACGCTCTCGGCTGAGGGGGGGTTGGCTTGGGACGGCCCGCGGATCGTGGACACGCGCTTGCCTCGGCGGCGGCCTGAGTCGGCGTGAGCCGGGAACGTGCACGCCGGCCGCCCGCGGATGAGCGCGCACCACTGGACACCTCGGCCGGCCCGGGCAGCGAGGGCCGCCGAGAGTACCCAGCCGATGCGCCCACCAGCACGCCCCAGCCCCAGCCACCCACCTGCATGCCCTCGGCGAGCCGCCGGTCCGCGGGCGAACGGGCGCCGAACATCCCGTAACGGATCATCCCCTCCGTCGGGGCACCGGATACGGTCTCCCCGTGACAGGACTCGTGCGGCGGCTCGGTACCGGGGACGCGGTCGTGATCGGCCTGGGGTCGATGATCGGGGCGGGGGTCTTCGCGGCCTTCGCGCCTGCCGCCCGTGCCGCGGGCGCCGGGCTGCTGATCGGCCTCGCGCTGGCCGCCGTGGTCGCCTACTGCAACGCCACTTCCTCCGCCCGCCTCGCCGCCCGGTACCCCCAATCCGGCGGCACCTACGTCTACGGCCGGGAACGGCTCGGCGGGTTCTGGGGTTACCTCGCCGGGTGGGGGTTCGTCGTCGGCAAGACCGCGAGCTGCGCGGCGATGGCGCTGACCGTCGCGTCCTACACCGCGCCCGGCGCGAGCCGCCTCGCGCAGTCGTTCGTCGCGGCGGCCGCCGTGCTCGCGTTGACCGCCCTCAACTATCGCGGCGTCCAGCGGTCGGTGACGCTCACCAAGGTCATCGTCACGATCACGCTCGTGGTCCTCGCCGGGTCGGTGGCCGCCATCGTCGTCGCGGGGAACCCGGCGGCCGCGCACCTGACGCCGTTCCCCGGCTCGGGTGCCGGCGGCGTCCTGCAGTCGGCCGGGCTGCTGTTCTTCGCCTTCGCCGGGTACGCGCGAATCGCCACCCTCGGCGAGGAGGTCCGCGATCCGGAGCGCACCATCCCCCGAGCGATCCCGATCGCACTGGGGATCACGCTCGTCGTGTACGCGGTCGTCGCCGTTTTCCTGCTGCTGCAACTGGGTCCGGACGGTCTGGCGTCCACTTCGGACCCGATCGCCGCCGCGGTCGCGGGCACGTCGTGGTCGGCGCTCACCCCGGTGGTCCGGGCCGGCGCCGCGCTGGCCGCGCTGGGCTCGCTGCTCGCACTGGTGCTGGGCGTGTCCCGGACGACGTTCGCGATGGCCCGCGACGGCCACCTGCCCGCTCCGCTGGCCGCCGTGCACCCGCGGTTCGCCGTGCCGCACCGCGCGGAAGTGGCGGTCGGCGTCGTGGTCGCCGCCCTGGTGCTGGTGACCGACCTGCGCGGCGCGATCGGGTTCTCGTCGTTCGCGGTGCTGACCTACTACGCCATCGCGAACGCGAGCGCGTGGACGCTCGGCACCCGCCGCGTGGTGCCCGTGGTGGGGCTCGCCGGCTGCGTGGCGCTCGCGTTCAGCCTGCCGCTGTCGTCGGTGATCAGCGGTGTCGTGGTGCTGGCCCTCGGCGCGCTCGCCTACCTCGTCTTGTCCAGGCGGGACAGCGCCTCCTCGTAACCGCTGACCAGGTCGGCCACGATCTCGGCCACCGGGCGCACCCGGTCGATCCGGCCGATGATCTGGCCTGCCGGCATCGACACCACGGTCGGGTCGTTCGCCGCGTGGATGCGGTTGTGCGCCTTGCTCACCAGCAGGTTCTGCAGCGGCATCGGCAGTGGATCGGGCGCGTCCGCGGACGACCAGGCCTCCGTCCAGCGCGTCTTCAGCAACCGCGCCGGTTTGCCGGTGTAGATGCGCGTCCGCACGGTGTCCGACGACGTCGCCCCGACCAGCGCGCTCTGCATCGCGGTCGACTCGGGCATCGTCTGCAGGTACTCCTCCGTCGCGAGCCAGATCGAGCCGGTCCACGCGCCGGACGCGCCGAGCGCCAGCGCCGCCGCGACCTGCCTGCCCGACCCGATCCCGCCCGCCGCGAGCACCGGCGCGCGGTCGCCCACCGCGTCGACGATCTCAGGCAGCAGCACCATCGACGCGATCTCGCCGGTGTGCCCGCCCGCCTCGTACCCCTGCGCCACCACGAAGTCCACGCCGTTGTCGACGTGCCGCACCGCGTGCTCGGCCTTGCCGGCGAGCGCCGCCACCGGCACGCCGTGCTCGTGCGCCTGGTTGATGACGTCGACCGGGGGTGAGCCGAGCGCGTTGGCGATCAGCTTGATCGGGTGCTTCAGCGCGACCTCGACGTGCGAGCGGGCCACCGAGTGCAGCCAGCCGAGAACGCCGGCGCGTTCCTCGGTGTCCTCCGGCAGCTCCGGCACGCCCAGCTCGCGCAGCGTCCGCTCGACGAACGCGCGGTGCTCCTCGGGGATGAGCTTTTCGAGGTCCACCGCCGCGCCCTCGGCGGGCACCTTCGCGGGCATGACGATGTCGACCCCGTAGGGCTTGCCGTCGGTGTTGGCGTCCATCCAGTCCAGCACCCGGTCGAGTTCACCGGCGTCGTTGAACCGCACGCAGCCGAGCACGCCGAGGCCGCCCGCCTTGCTGATCGCGGCGGCCACGTGCTCCGACGGGGTGAACCCGATGATCGGGTACCGGATGCCGAACGTCTCGCACAGCGCGGTGCGCATCAAGTGTCTCCTCAGGCCTTCTGGATCTCGGTCGGCTGGTGTTCCGCCGCGTGCCGGGCGGCCCACTGGTAGTCCGGTTTGCCGGTCGGGAGCCGCCCGATCTTCTCGACCAGCCACACGCTGCGCGGCACCTTGTAGCCGGCGACCTGCGTCCGGACGTGCGCCTCGATCGCGCCGAGGTCGGGTGTGACGCCGGGCCGTGCCTGCAGGATCGCCCCGACCCGCTGGCCGAGCCGCTCGTCCGGCACACCGACGACGATCGCGTCGAACACGTCCGGGTGGGACTTCAGCGCGCTTTCGACCTCTTCCGGGAACACCTTCTCCCCGCCGGTGTTGACGCACTGCGAACCGCGGCCGAGGAGGGTGACGGTGCCGTCCTCCTCGTAGCGGGCCCAGTCGCCGGGCACGACGTAGCGGTTGCCCTCGACCTCGACGAAGATCGTCTCGGACTTGGCCGGGTCCTTGTAGTAGCCGAGCGGCACGTGCCCGCGGCGGGCGATCCGCCCGGTCGCGCCGGCCGCGCGCGGGACCAGGCGGTTGTCGTCGTCGATGAGGATGGCGTCCTTGCCGAAGTTCACCCGCGGGCCCGCCGAGTGGTCGGCGCCCTTGGCGACCATGCCGATGCCGGTGAAGCCGCTCTCCGACGAGCCGATCGCGTCGGTGAGCACCAGGTTCGGGAAGGCGTCGAGGTACTCCTGCTTGACCGGCTGGGAGAACAGCGCGGCGTGGCTGGACACGGCGACGAGCGACGAGGCGTCGTAGCCGCCCTCGCGGTAGGCGTCGAGCAGCGGGCGGGCCATCGCGTCGCCGACGATCGTCAGGACGTGCACCTTGTGCTTCTCGATCTCGCGCCAGATCTCGTGCGGGTCGAACTGCGGCACGAACACGACGGTGCCGCCGCCGAACATCGCGCCGAAGGCGGCCCACTGGGCGGCGCCGTGGATGAGGGGCGCGGCGGGCAGCCGGACCATCGCGCCCTGCTTGCCCCGCTCGGCCATCGTCCACTCGTCCGGGACGTACTCGCCGGTGACGAAGTCGATGCCGCCGCCGAGCGCCCGCCACACGTCTTCGTGGCGCCACATGACGCCCTTCGGGTAGCCGGTGGTGCCGCCGGTGTAGACGATGTAGATGTCGTCCGGGCTGCGCTCGCCGAAGTCGCGGTCCGGCGACTGCGCGGCGAGCGCAGGCTCGTACTCGGCGCCCCCGTAGCCGGAGAAGTCCGCGCCGCTACCGTCCTCGACCACTAGTACGTGTTTCAGTTTCGGGGCCTTCGGGAGGACCGCGGCGACCTTGTCCGCGTACTTGCGCTCGTGCACGAGCGCGACCAGGTCGGCGTTGTCGAAGAGGTATTCGAGCTCGGCTTCGACGTAGCGGTAGTTGACGTTGACCGCGATGGCGCGCAACTTGTACGCGGCGAACATCGCCTCGATCGTCTCCACGGAGTTGCGGGAATAGACGCCGATGTGGGAGCCGGGACCGACCCCCTGCGCGGCGAGGTGGTGCGCCAGCCGGTTGGCCCTGTCCTCCAGCTGTGCGTAGGTGACGTGCCGCTGTCCGCAGATGACCGCGGGGCGATCCGGCACGGCGTCGACGGCGTGCTCGAGCAGATCCGCGATGTTGTATGCCACCCAGCCAAAGTAGAACATGTTATCGTTTTGGGCAATGGCGCCGGATGGAGAGGTACTCATGACGCAGCCGCACGCTCTGGTTGAACAACGCGCGCACACGCTCGTGGTGACGATGAACCGGCCGGAGGTCCGCAACGCGATCAGCGGCGAGATGATGGCGATCCTGGTCGAGGCCTGGGACCGGGTGGACAACGATCCGGAGATCCGGTGCTGCGTGCTCACCGGCGCGGGCGGCGCGTTCTGCGCCGGCGCGGATCTGAAGTCGATGAACCGCAACTCCCCCGCCGACTCCTACGAGAAGGGCACGTTCGACCCGGGCCGCATCGAGGGCCTGCTGAAGGGACGGCGGCTGACGAAACCGCTGATCGCGGCCGTGGAGGGCCCGGCGATCGCGGGCGGCACGGAGATCCTGCAGGCCACGGACATCCGCGTGGCCGGGGAGAGCGCACGGTTCGGCGTGTCCGAGGCGCGGTGGGGGCTGTTCCCGATGGGCGGCTCGGCGGTGCGGCTGCCGCGGCAGATCCCGTACACGCTGGCGGCGGAGATCCTGCTGACCGGGCGGCACCTGACCGCCGCGGAGGCGAAGGAGATCGGCCTGATCGGCAGCGTGGTGCCGGACGGGACCGCGCTGGAGCGGGCGCTGGAACTGGCGGACATGATCGCCGCCAACGGGCCGCTCGCGGTGCAGGCGATCCTGCGCACGATCCGCGACACCGAGGGGATGCCCGAGGAGGAGGCCTTCAAGATCGAGGCGCAATACGGGCTGAAGGTCTTCCAGTCCGCCGACGCGAAGGAGGGGCCACGCGCGTTCACGGAAAAGCGCACGCCCCGGTTCGAGGGCCGCTGAAACTGTCGGTGGTGGCCGCTAACTTGGCGCGATGGACGGTGATCCCGCCGGCGGGGCAGTGCGCGTACCGCAAGCCGCCGCCGACGGGGGTGCTGCCGCACCACGGGCGGGTCGGCGTACCACAACGACGACCGGTGCGAGTGGATGCGCAAGGGGCAGGAGCACGTGCGCCGCAGGGGCGGCGAGACCGGTGACGTGGTGCCGGTCCGCTGGGCGGACCTGGGCCCGGAGAAGCTGGGCACTGCTGCACCGAACGGTGGCTAAGGGTGCGCGGAAAGGCGAATCCGCCCGGGAAGCCCTGTCTCGTGCGGGACTCCGGGCAGTGGGTGCTGGGAACGCTGACCTGGGAGAAGCACCCGCGCGCCGACGGTTCGTGGTGGGCGTCGGTGCGCTTCGCACGCTCCGGCGAGGTGGTGACGGACGAACGCAGCCAGCGAGACCTGCGGCCACGCCCAGCCTGAGCGGGTGCCGGGTCGCGCGCAGCCTGAGCGGGCCCGCATTACGCCCAGCGTGAGCGGGCGCGCGCAGCCTGAGCGGGTGTCCGCATCGCGCCCAGCGTGAGCGGGCGCGCGCATCACGCCCAGCCTGAGCGGGCGCCCGCATCGTGCCCAGCCTGAGCGGTGTCCGCCTCACGCCCAGCCTGAGCGGGTGTCCGCATCGCGCCAGCCTGCGCCGGCAAACGCATCGTGCCCAGCCTGAGCGCCCGATCACCCCACGCTGGGGGTAGGTCGGCGGGGAGCCACGCGCACGGAACCGCGCCCCGCGGGCAGCCCGCAGGGCACTGGCAGTCCGCGGGGCGCTGGCAGTCCGCAGGGCGCTGGCAGTCCGCAGGGCGCGGGAAGCCCCAGGGCGCTGACAGCACGCGGCGCGCGGCTGCCCGCAGGGTGCGGGCAGCCCACGGGGCGCGCCCATTTCCGGAACACCGAGCCGAGCCGTGCCCGGCCGTCCGCCCGCCCGCTACGGCCCGCCCGCCCGCTGCGGCCCGCCCGCCCGCGCGGGCCGCAGGAGGGTCAGATCTTCCGGTCCGTCCAATAAGGATCCCGCAGCTTGCGCTTGTACAGCTTCCCGTTGGGATCCCGCGGCAGCTCCTCGGCGAAGTCCACACTCCGCGGCCACTTGAACTTCGCCAGCCGGCCGCGCACCCAGTCCAGCAGCTCCTCCGCCAGCTCGGGCCCCGGCTGAACTCCAGGCGCCGGCTGGACGACCGCCTTGATCTCCTCGCCCCAGTCCTCGTGCGGGATGCCGAACACCGCCACGTCCGCGACCTTCGGGTGCATCACCAGTTCGTTCTCGATCTCGGCCGGGTAGATGTTCACCCCACCCGAGATGATCATGTCGTTCTTGCGGTCGTGCAGGAACAGGTAGCCGTCCTCGTCCAGGTAACCCACGTCGCCGAGGGTGAACAGGTTCCCGACCCGCGCCTTGCGCGTCTTCTCGGCGTCCTTGTGGTACTCGAACGTCGACGAGCCCATCCGCATATAAACCGTGCCGGGCTGGCCCGCGGGCAGCTCGTTGCCGTCGTCGTCCAGGATCTTGATCACCGAACCCGGCCACGGCAGCCCCACCGAGCCGGGTTTGCGCAGCCACTCCTCGCCGGTGATCATCGTGCCGCCGCCCTCGGTCGCGGCGTAGTAGTCGGTCACCACCGGGCCCCACCACTCCAGCATCCGCCGCTTCACCTCGGGCGGGCACGGCGCCGCGCCGTGGATCATGTTCCGCAGCGTCGACAGGTCGAACCGCGACCGCACCTCCTCCGGCAGCGCGAGCAGGCGCCGGAACTGCGTGGGCACCATGTGGCTGTGCGTGACGCGGTACCGCTCGATCAGCCGCAGCATCTCCTCCGGGTCCCACCGGTCCATCAGCACGACCGTGTGCCCCAGCTGGATCGAGATCGACGCGAAGTTCAGCACCGCCGTGTGGTAGAGCGGCGAACCGCACAGGTGGACGTGGTCGTCGAACGGCTTCAGCCCGAAGATCCCGAAGAACCATGTGGACGCCGCCGGCACGCTGTCCGGATCTGCCCCGCTCAGCGGCCGCCGCACACCCTTGGGCCGTCCCGTCGTGCCGGAGGTGTAGAGCATCGGCGACCCTGCCGTCCGCCCCTCCGGGCGCCCGCTCCCCCCGGCGCCCAGCTCGGCCACGGCGCGGAACCCCTCGATGCGCCCCACCGCGAACCGGCCGGAAGCGGGCACCCCGGCTTCGTCCGCCGCGGCGATCGCCACGTCGGCGAACCGCTCGTGCGCGAGGAACGCCTTCGCCCCCGAATCGGACAGGATGTAGGCCACCTCGGGCCCGACCAAGTGCCAGTTGACCATCACCACGTACAGCCCGGTCTGCAGCGCGGCGAAGTACGCGGCCAGCAGCTCGTCGCTGTTGGGCTGCAGCACCACCACGACGTCGCCGGTCTCCAGGCCCAGCTCGCGCAGGCCGCGCGCGTAGGCGTTGGCCTTGTCGGCGAGCGCGCCGTAACCGACCTCGCTGCCGTCGGGGTTCACGATCGCCGTCCGGTCCGGCTGCCCGGCCGCGATGTTCCACAGGCCGATCGTCTCCAGTGCAGTGGTCATGCACCCGAATCTAGAACTTGTTCCACTTACCGCGCAACCTTCCGGCAGAGCGTCTTGCCGCCAGATCGAGAACGTGTTTCACTTCGATTCGTGAGTACACCGCTGTCCGCGCCGCTGGATCTCGCCTTCGACTACACCCGCTCCCTCGGGCCCGTGCTCGGCCGGTTCGCCGCCGGACTGCGCGAACGCCGCATCGAGGGCGTGCGCGGCTCGGACGGCCGCGTGCACGTGCCGCCGGTGGAGTACGACCCGGTCACCGCCGCGGCGCTCACCGAGTTCGTGCCGGTGTCCGACGAGGGCACCGTGCTGAGCTGGTCCTGGATCCCCGAACCGCTGGCGGGCCAGCCGCTGACCACGCCGTTCGCCTGGGCGCTGGTCCGGCTGGACGGCGCCGACACCGCGATGCTGCACGCCGTGCACGTGAACAGCCCCGCCGACATGCGCACCGGCATGCGGGTGCGCGTGCGCTGGGCCGACGAACCCGCCGGCCACATCCGGGACATCGCCTACTTCCTGCCCGTCGGCGCCGGCGACGGCCCCTCCCCCGCGCCACCGCCGAAGTCCGAACAGGACGGTGTGATGGTCACGCCGATCGAGCTGCACTACCAGCACTCGGCGTCGCCGGAGGAGAGCCGTTACCTGCGCGGCCTCGCCGAGGGCAAGCTCATCGGCCAGCGCTGCCCGAAGTGCGAGAAGGTCTACATCCCGCCACGCGGCGCCTGCCCGACCGACGGGGTGCCCACAGTGGACGAAGTGGAGCTGCCGGACACCGGGATCGTCACCACGTTCTGCATCGTCAACGTGCCGTTCCTCGGCCAGCGCATCAAGCCGCCCTACGTCGCGGCCTACATCCTGCTCGACGGCGCCGACATCGCGTTCCTGCACCTCGTCCTCGGCTGCGACGCCGCCGATGTCCGGATGGGCATGCGGGTGAAGGCGAACTGGAAACCACGTGACGAGTGGTGGACGAGCCTGGAGAACATCAGCCACTTCGAGCCGACCGGCGAGCCGGACGCGCCCTACGAATCCTTCGCCCACCACCTGTAGAGGGGAACTGCCATGCGAGACGTCGCGGTGGTCGGGTTCGCCCAGGCCCCGAACGTGCGCTCCACACCGGGCACCACGAACGGCGTGGAGATGCTCGTGCCCATCTTCGCCCAGGTCTACGAGCAGACCGGGCTGTCCAAGTCGGACATCGGGTTCTGGTGCTCCGGCTCGTCGGACTACCTGGCGGGCCGGGCGTTCTCGTTCATCTCCGCGATCGACGCGATCGGCGCGTTCCCGCCGATCCACGAGTCGCACGTGGAGATGGACGCGGCCTGGGCGCTGTACGAGGCGTGGCTGAAGATCCGCACCGGCGAGGTCGACACCGCGCTGGTCTACGGCTTCGGCAAGTCCTCCGCCGGGCAGCTGCGCCGGGTGCTGGCGCTGCAGCTCGACCCGTACACCGTCGCGCCGCTGTGGCCGGACTCGGTGAGCATCGCGGGCCTGCAGGCGCGACTCGGGCTGGAGGCCGGCCTGTGGAGCGAGAAGGACCTGGCCGAGGTGGCCGCGCGCAGCCGCGCCGACGCCACCCGCAACCCGCACGCCCAGTTCTCCGGCGCCAGCGAGATCGCCGACCTGCTGGACGCGCCCTACGTCGCGGATCCGTTGCGGGCGCACGACATCGCGCCGGTGACCGATGGCGCCGCGGTGATCGTCCTCGCCGCCGCCGAGCGGGCGCACGAGTTCGCCGAGCGGCCCGCGGTCATCACCGGCATCGAGCACCGGGTGGACACGCCCGTGCTCGGCGCGCGTGACCTGACCCGGTCGCCGTCCACCGAAGCGGCCGGGCAGGCGGTCGGCACCGGTGACGTGGAGGTCGCCGAACTGCACGCGCCGTTCACCCACCAGGAGCTGATCCTGCGGACCGCGCTCGGGCTCGGCGACGACGTCCGCGTCAACCCCTCGGGCGGTGTGCTCACCGGCAACCCGATGTTCGCGGCCGGGCTGGCGCGCATCGGCGAGGCCGCCACCCGGATCCTCACCGGCCAGGCCTCGAAGGTGCTCGCGCACGCGACCAGCGGCCCGGCCCTGCAGCAGAACCTCGTCGCGGTCCTGGAGGCGTGAGAATGGCGAAGCAGCTCGCCGCGGTGCTCGGCACCGGGCAGACCCACCACCGGGCCAAGCGGACCGACGTGTCCATGCCCGGCCTGCTGCGGGAGGCGATCGACCGCGCGATGGCCGACGCGCAAGTGGAGTGGCCGGACATCGACGCGGTGGTCATCGGCAAGGCGCCCGACCTGTTCGAGGGCGTGATGATGCCCGAGCTGTTCCTGGCCGACGCGCTCGGCGCGACCGGGAAACCGTTGCTGCGCGTGCACACCGCCGGTTCGGTGGGCGGGTCGACGGCGCTGGTGGCGACGAGCCTCGTTCAGTCCGGCATCCACCGGCGGGTGCTGACGGTGGCGTTCGAGAAGCAGTCCGAGTCGAACGCGATGTGGGCGCTGTCGATCGCGCCGCCGTTCACGATGCCGGTCGGCGCGGGCGCGGGCGGGTACTTCGCGCCGCACGTGCGGTCCTACATCCGGCGGTCCGGCGCACCCGAGCACGTCGGGGCGATCGTCGCGGCGAAGGACCGGCAGAACGGGGCGCTGAACCCGTACGCGCACCTCAAGCAGCCGGACATCACGGTGGAGAAGGTACGGGCCTCGCAGGTGCTGTGGGACCCGATCCGCTACGACGAGACCTGCCCGTCCTCGGACGGCGCGTGCGCGATGGTGATCGGCGACGAGGCCGCCGGCGACGCGGTGCAGGGCGCGGCGTGGGTGCACGCCACCGCGATGCGCACCGAGCCGACCACGTTCGCCGGCCGCGACCAGGTGAACCCGCAGGCGGGCCGGGAGGCCGCCGCGGCGCTGTGGCGCGAGGCGGGGATCACCGATCCACTGTCCGAAATAGACGCAGCCGAGATCTACGTGCCGTTCTCCTGGTTCGAGCCGATGTGGCTGGAGAACCTCGGTTTCATGCCCGAAGGCGAGGGGTGGAAGCTGACCGAGGCCGGGGAGACCGCGCTGACCGGGCGGTTGCCGGTGAACCCGTCGGGCGGGGTGCTGTCGTCGAACCCGATCGGGGCGTCCGGGATGCTGCGGTTCTCCGAGGCGGCGAAGCAGGTGATGGGCCGGGCGGGCGACTACCAGGTCGATGGTGCGCGCCGCGCGCTGGGCCACGCGTACGGCGGGGGCTCCCAGTACTTCGCGATGTGGGTGGTGGGCTCGGAGAAGCCCTAGACGGCGGTGGGCAGATCGAAGGCCGCGAACACCGCCGGGTCCTGGAAGACGACCGTGCGGGTGATCCGCTCGCCGGCGACGGTGAACACCTGCAGTGTGTGCAGGCGGTGCCCGCCCGCGGGATCCGGGGCGTAGGCGGCCGCGGCCGGCTGGCCGTTCGCCCCGGTCGGGACCATCCGCCAGCCCACGCCGCGCATCGCGAACACCCGCCGGATGAACGCGGCGTAGTCGTCGCGGCCGCGGTACCACAGGGGCACCGGCGGCATCTCCAGCACGGCATCGTGGGTGAGCAGCTCGACCAGCGCGTCCACGTCGGCCGCCTCGAACGCTCGGACGTAAGCCTCCACGGTGCGGCGCGCAGCGGGGTCGCCGGACGGGGCGACGTCTTCGAGGGCCGCGACGGACAACCCCGCCCGCGCCCGCTGCAGGGCGCTGTTCACCGAAGCGACCGACGTGTCCAGCAGTCCGGCCACCTCGGCGGCGCTGAAAGCCAGGACCTCGCGCAGCACCCAGACGGCCCGCTGCCGCGGCGGCAGCGTCTGCATGGCCGCGACCAGCGCCAGCCGCATGCTGTCCCGCCGCACGGCCTGGTCCGCCGGATCGCCGAGCCGGGCGTCGGGGAAGGGCTGCAACCAGGGCACGTCGAAGGCCGGCCGCAGCGGCTCCTCCGGGTCGGTGCTGGGCGCGCCCAGCCCGGACGGGAGCGGCCGGCGCGCCCTGCCCGCCAGCGCGGTCAGGCACGCGTTGGTCGCGATGCGGTACAGCCAGGTGCGGATCGACGCCCGCCGCTCGTCGTAGCGCTCGCGGGACTGCCACGCCCGCAACATGGTCTCCTGCACCAGGTCCTCGGCCTCGTGGACCGACGCGAGCATCCGGTAGCAGTACGCCAGCAGCTCCGCCCGGTGCGGTTCGGTCAGCGCTGCGAAATCCACCCTGGCCATCGCGATGAGTATGGCGGCACCCACCGGTATGTACCTCCGCCGGGCCACACCGGGGCCGGCGGAGGACAACCGAGGAGTCCACATGGGCACGTTGATCGTCATCGAGTTCGTCACGCTGGACGGCGTCGTCGAGGACCCGGACGGATCCGGCGGCACACCGGGCGGCGGCTGGGCGTTCCGGCACGGCCCGGAGGCGGTGGCCGGCGACAAGTTCGGGCTCGGCGCGCTGCTCGACACCGGCGTGCTGCTGCTGGGCCGCGTCACGTGGGAGCTGTTCGCGAAGCTCTGGCCGGGCCGGACCGACGAGTTCTCGGCGAAGATGAACGCCATCCCGAAGCTCGTCGTGTCCCGCTCGCTGACCAGCGCGGACGCGTGGCAGAACTCGTCCGTGCTCGACGGGGACCTGGCCTCGGCGGTGCGCGGGACGGACCGGGACCTCATCGTCACCGGCAGCATCGGCGTCGTGCACGCCCTCGCCGCCGAGAACCTCGTCGACGAGTACCGGCTCCTGGTGTTCCCGACGGCGCTCGGCACCGGGCGGCGGCTGTTCACCGCGCCCGCGGATCTGCGGCTCCACGCGGTCCGGCAGCAGGGCGCCGCGGCGCTCCTGACCTACCGGGCGGCGACCGGGAAACCGCCCACCTCCCGCTCATAAGCAGCCGCCACCCGGAGGCACATCGCGTCGTCGAAGCGGCGTCCCGCGATCATCAAGCCCGTCGGCAAGCCGTCCACCGGCGCGGCGGGCACCGAGATCGCCGGGTGGCCGCTCGCGTCGAAGGGTGCCGTGTTGCCGACCATCCCCAGCGCGTTGACCATCCGCTCCTCGCGCGTCGCGTCCGGGCCGGGCAGGGGCTTCGCCACGTACGGGACCGTCGGCAGCACCAGCACGTCCACCTCGGTCAGCGCCGCGTCGTAGCCGGCGCGCAGCTCCCACGCCAGCTCGCGCGCCATCGCGTAGTGGCGCATGTCGTAGCGTTCCGCGGCGTACGCGCCGGTGAGGATCATGGTCTTGAGCGTGTCCGACATGTCGTCGGCGTGCACGCGCCGCCCCTGCGCGAAGTGCACCATCAGCTCCGGGTCGTACCGGCCGGGCACGTTCATGCCGTAGCCGTTGCCGTCGATCATCTGGCGCGCTGTGCCGTCCGTGCCGATCACGGTCCACACGTCCAGCCCGTCGCGGTGCCACGGCACGCTGACCTCGGACACCACGGCGCCCGCCGCCGCGAGCCGGTCGGCCGCGGCGCGGACCGCGTCGTCGACGCCCGGTTCGGACATCGGCAGGCCGAACCCCTCGGTGAGCACGCCGACCCGCACGCCGCGGATGTCCTGCTCGACCGCGGCCAGGTAGTCCGGCGGCTCCGGCGTGCGGAACTGGCGCGGGTCGAACCCGTCGTCACCGGCGAGGACGCTCAGCAGCAGCGCGGCGTCCCGGACCGTGCGGGTCATCGGGCCGAGGTGGTCGATCGTGGTTTCGATGGGGAACGCGCCGGTGTAGGGCACGAGCCCGTGCGTCGGCTTGTGCCCGACCACGCCGCAGAACGCCGCCGGCATCCGCACCGAACCGCCCTGGTCGCCGCCGATCGCGAAATCGGCTTCACCGGCGGCGAGCAGGGCCGCGTTGCCGGACGACGAGCCGCCGGCGTGCCGGGTGGGGTCCCACGGGTTGCGCACCGGACCGGAGGCGGACGTGAAGCTGGACCCGGAGTAGCACAGGTCCTCGCACACCGCCTTGCCGACGATCGTGCCGCCCGCCGCGAGCACCCGGCTCACGACGGTCGCGTCCCGCCGCGGCACGAATCCCTCCACCGCACGGGATCCGTTCATCATCGGCACCCCGGCGACCGCGATGTTGTCCTTGATCACGACCTCGCGGCCGCTCAGCGGACCGTCGCCGGTCGGCGTGATCCGGGTGCGCACGTACCACGCGCCCAGCGGGTTGTCCTCCGGCCACTCGTAATCGCGGTGCGGGGCGCTGGGCGCCGAGCGGGTGTACAGGCGCTCGACGGCCTCGTGGGCGGCGAGGTTGGCCTCCACGAGACCGGCGAAGGACTTGCGGTCGGCTTCGCCGAGGCGGAAGCCGTGACGGGCGGCGAGCTCGGCGAGTTCTTCCGGGGTGGGCGGGACGACGGGCACCGGGCACCTCCTGGCGACGAGGACCAGAGGTGCAGCGTAACCCCTATTCGTAGGCGACCCGGTAGTGCTTGATGCCGTTGAGCCAGCCCGACCGCAGCCGCTCCGGCGCCGCGATTTCGCGGATACCAGGCATTTCGTCGGCGATGGCGTTGAAGATCAGGTCGATCTCCAGGCGCGCGAGATTCGCCCCGATGCAGTAGTGCGAGCCGGTGCCGCCGAAGCCGACGTGCGGGTTCGGATCCCGCAGCACGTCGAACTTCTCGGGCTCGTCGAACACCTCGGGGTCGAAGTTGGCCGAGCTGTAGAACATGCCGACCCGGTCGCCCTTGCGGATGTGCTGGCCGCCCAGCTCGGTGTCGGCGGTCGCGGTGCGCTGGAAGGCGATCACCGGGGTGGCCCAGCGGACGATCTCGTCCGGCGCCGTCTTCGGTCGCTGCTCGCGGTAGAGCTCCCACTGGTCGGGGTGGTCGAGCATGGCCTTCATGCCGTGGGTGATGGCGTTGCGGGTGGTCTCGTTGCCCGCCACGGACAGCAGGATGACGAAGAACCCGAACTCCTCCGAGCTGAGCGACTCACCGTCCACATCGGCCTGGACGAGCTTGGTGACGATGTCGTCCATCGGGCACTTCCGGCGTTCCTCGGCCATGTTCCACGCGTAGCCGACGAGTTCGGCGGAGGCGGCGATCGGCTCGACGTCGTACTCCGGGTCGTCGTAGCCGATCATCTGGTTTGACCAGTCGAAGATCTTGCGGCGGTCCTCCTGCGGGATGCCGATGAGCTCGGCGATGGCCTGCAGTGGCAGCTCGCACGCGACGTCCTCGACGAAGTCGCCGGAGCCCTTCTTCTTCGCCTCGTGCACGATGCGCGCGGCGCGGTCGCGGAGGGTGTCCTCCAGGCGCGCGATGGCCCGGGGCGTGAAGCCCTTCGACACGATGCGGCGCAGCTTGGTGTGCTGGGGCGCGTCCATGTTGAGCAGGACGAGGCGGTTCGCGTCGAGACCCTCGTCGGTCATGTTCTCGTCGAACCGGATGATCGCGAGCTTCTCCTGCGAGGAGTACAGCTCGCTGTCCCTCGACACGGTCTTGACGTCCTCGTGCCGGGTGACGACCCAGAACCCGTCGTCGCGGAAGCCCGCCCGGTTGTGCGGCTGCGCGTTCCACCAGACCGGCGCGGTCTTGCGGAGCTCGGCGAACTCCTCCAGCGGAAGCCTTGCCGCGATCAGGTCGGGGTCGGTGAAATCGAAGCCGGCGGGGATCAGGGGCGTGGCCACGGCTACCTCCCGAGGTGCCTCACGTCGTCGTGGAACACGTTCTAAACCCGATTAGAGCATACGGTGTTAACTAAGTCGAGAGTTTCAGTGAAACCCGTTTACTCGATCTTGAAAGCCCTGGTGGTCCGATTGGTCACCAAATGGCGGTTGACCTGCGTCACACTTGCTCAATATTGAAACGAGTTCTACTTTGAGCGAGAGCCGAGTGGAGGAGAGCTGCCGTGGGTGAACCCGTCATCGTCGAGGCCGTGCGGACCCCGATCGGGAAGCGGCGTGGCTGGCTGGCCGGGTTGCACGCGGCCGAGCTGCTGGGCGTGGCGCAGCGGGCGCTGGTCGAGCGGGCCGGGCTGGACGCCGCGATCGTGGAACAGGTTATCGGCGGTTGCGTCACGCAGGCGGGTGAGCAGTCGGGCAACGTGACGCGCACGGCGTGGCTGCACGCCGGCCTGCCGGAGACGACCGGCGCGACGACGATCGACGCGCAGTGCGGGTCGGCCCAGCAGGCCGCGCACCTGGTGGCCGGGTTGATCGCGGCAGACGCGATCGACGTCGGCATCGCGTGCGGGGTGGAGGCGATGAGCCGCATCCCGCTGGGCGCGAACCGCGGCGTGGACGCGGGCGCGCCGAAGCCCGCCTCGTGGGCGATCGACATGCCCAACCAGTACGGCGCGGCCGAGCGGATCGCCGAGCGGCGCGGCATCACCCGGGAGGACGTCGACCGGTTCGGGGTGGCGTCGCAGACCAAGGCGGCGACGGCGTGGGCGCAGGGCCGGTTCGACCGCGAGGTGGCGCCGGTGAAGGCGCCGGTGCTCGACGCGGAGGGCAGGCCAACCGGGGAGACCCGGCTGGTCACCCGCGACCAGGGCCTGCGCGACACCACGCTGGAGGGGCTGGCCCGGTTGAAGCCGGTGCTCGACGGTGGCGTGCACACCGCCGGCACGTCGTCCCAGATCTCCGACGGCGCGGCGGCCGTGCTGATCATGGACTCCGCGCGGGCGGCGGCGCTGGGCCTGCGTCCCCGGGCGCGGATCCGCGCGCAGGCACTGGTCGGCGCCGAGCCGTACTACCACCTGGACGGCCCGGTGCAGGCGACGACGCGGGTGCTGTCGCGCGCCGGGATGGCGGTCGGTGATCTCGATGTGTTCGAGGTCAACGAAGCGTTCGCCTCGGTGGTGCTGTCGTGGCAGCAGGTGCACGAGCCGGATCCCGAGCGGGTGAACGTCAACGGCGGCGCCATCGCGCTGGGGCACCCGGTGGGCAGCACCGGCGCGCGCCTGTTGACGACGGCCCTGCACGAGCTGGAACGCCGCGACGGCACGACCGCGCTGGTGACGATGTGCGCGGGCGGAGCGCTGTCGACGGCGACCATCCTGGAACGGCTGTAGGGCGCCTCGAGCCGAACCGACGGAGTGGTCGCCATGACAACCAACCCGGGGCCGCTGTAGCGCGGGCACGGGCTCCAGAGGCAACGCTCGCCCTGACCCGCATCCCGCGGCATTCGCACGTCCCCGGCGCGGGAAAGGCCAACAGTGCACCACCGGCCCGGCCGCCCACGGCCCGCCGACGGGCATTCCGCCAACCCTCACGTCGGCCGCGTGCGGGGTGTCCTCGTACCTGATCTCACGTGCGCTCGAAACGCACCACCTCCCGGCCCGGCCACCAGGTGGTCGCCACCAGCTTGTCGCCCTCGACCGTCGTCAGCACCGCCTGCCGGAGGTCCAGCCGGAAGAGGTGGCTTGGTTGCATGTCGCCCTGGATGGCGTCCAGGACGGCCTTCTCGGTGACCTCGATCGCGACCCCGGACAGCTTCGCGTCGCCCTCGGCGGACGGGAAGGCGTGCAGCGCGAACCGGCCGTCGCGCTGCAGGTCGCGTGCCTTGCGCGCACCCCACATCGACCCGATGTACAACTCGGGCTCCCGGAGGTCGACCTCGGAGCCGCTCACCCGGGGCGACCCGTCCCGTCGCAGAGTCGCCAGCACGTGCGTCTCCGCAGCCGTCAACCGCTCACGCACCGCCGCCGCCAGCGCCGGTGCCTGCTCTTCGAATTCCCGCCAGTTCGCCACGTCCGCAGTGTGACAGGGGGCACCGACAAAAACGGGACGCGCGGGGACCGCCGCCCGGCTAAGGTGCGTGCCGTGCCCGACGCCATCTTCGCCCACCCGCGCCTCGCCCAGGTCTACGACACCTTCGACGGCGAGCGCGACGACCTCGACCTGTACCTGTCGATCGCCGACGAGCTCAAGGCCGAACGCGTGCTGGACGTCGGTTGCGGCACGGGCAGCCTGGCCGTGCTCCTCGCCGCGAAGGGACGCACCGTCGTCGGCGTCGACCCGGCGGAGGCGTCGCTGGCGGTCGCCCGGACGAAGGACCCGGACGGGAACATCACCTGGATCCACGGCGACGCCACGGATCTGCCCCCGGCGGCCGGTGATCTCGCTGCCATGACGGGGAACGTCGCGCAGGTGTTCCTCACCGACGAAGACTGGGGCCGGACCCTCGCGGGCATCCGGACCGCGCTGCGCCCCGGCGGCCACTTCGTGTTCGAGACGCGCCGCCCGGAGCGGCGCGCCTGGGAGGACTGGGCCGCGGCGACCGCCCCGCTGGTGCTCGACGTGCCCGGCACCGGCCGCGTGGAGCGCCGCATGGAGGTCACGGACGTCAGCCTGCCGCTGGTGTCGTTCCGCTTCACGTACCGGTTCCTGGCCGACGGCGAAGTGGTCACATCGGACTCGACGCTGCGGTTCCGCGAGCGCGACGAGGTCGAGGAAAGCCTCGCCGCACACGGGTTCCGCGTGGCCGACGTGCGGGACGCCCCGGACCGGCCCGGCATGGAGTTCGTGTTCCTCGCCCAGCGGGACTAGCTCGGGCACCGCGGCCCCGGTTCACCACTGAGCTGCACCGCCTCCGCGATTTCGACGAGCGTGGCGATCGGGTCGTCGCCGAGGGGGTAGACGCCGACGTGGTCCGCGCCCGCCGCTCGATGGGCCAGCAGCCGCGTCGCCGTCGTGGCCGGGTCGCCGTGTGCGACGAGTGCGTCGATGAGCCGATCGCTGCCCGCGCCGGACAGATCGTCTTCGGTGAAGCCGAGACGCCGGAGGTTGCTCGCGTAGTTGTGCACCCCCAGCGCGGTTCCGGGCGGCGCGGACCGGGCGACGCTGCGGGCCCGGTTCACGTCCGGCTCGACGAGGGCGAAATGCCCGGGCAACAGCACCTTCCCGGGGCCGAGGATCGAGCGGGCTCGCCGGGTGTGCTCCGGGGTGACCATGCCGGGAATGGCTCCGGCGGTGCGCTCCCCTGCCATGCGCAGCATCCGCGGCCCGAGCGCGGCCACCACGATGCGGCCGGACGGCACGCCCGCACTGGCGAGCCGGTCCAGGTAGGACACCAGTGTGTCGTACGGGGAGGCGTATTCGGCGTGCACTTCGCGGTGGCCGATTCCGACGCCGAGCAGGAAGCGCCCGGGGTGCCTGGCTTCGATCCGGTGGTAGGAGGCCGCCACGGTGTCCGCGTCGGCGGTCCAGACGTTCACCACGCTCGTGCCGACGGTCAGCCGGCTGGTCGCGTCGAGCAGCTCCTCCGCGAGGGTGAGGTCCGCCGGAGGCGAGGCGTCCAGCCAGAGCGTGCCGTAGCCGGCGCGCTCCACCTCGACGGCGCGGTCCGGGTTCACTTCGTACTCGCGCAGGTGCGCGCCGAGCAGGCCGAGATCGATGTCCATGTCCCGACTCCACCACCAGGGCTCGCCGGGAACCAGAACCAAGGCTGCCGCACAGCGATAACCTCGAAGCATCGTCGCAGAGGAGACCGGGTGGAACTACGGGCGTTGCGGTACTTCGTCACAGTCGCCGACGAGCTGCACTTCGGCCGGGCCGCCGAGCGGCTGCACATCGCCCAGCCGGCGGTCAGCAGGCAGATCGCGGCACTGGAGCGCGAGCTGGGGGTCCGCCTCTTCGACCGCTCACCGCGCCTGGTCCGGCTGACCGAAGCGGGACACCGGGTGCTCGCCGTCGCGCGGGAGGCGCTCGCGGCCGCCGATCGGGTTCGGGTCGCGGCGCGCGAGCGGGCGGGTGTCATGCGCATCGGGACCGGCGCGGGGCAGTTCACCGCGCGGCTGGAACGCGGGATCGACGCGTTGCGGGAGAAGGCCCCGGGATTCGACGTTGTGCTCGTCGACCTGCCCCTGACCGCACGCTTGAACGCTCTGCGGCAGGGGGAGATCGACCTGGCCCTGGCGAGGGAAGTGCGTTCGGCGCCCGGACTGCGGGTGTTGCCGAGCTGGACCGAGTCCCTGTTCGCGGTCGTGTCCACCCGGCACCCCGCCGCCGGGCGCGGGGCCGTCGGCGTTGCGGAACTGGCCGCCGGTCCCTTGAAGACCTCCCAGGACCACGATCTGTCGGTGCTCGGCGCGCTGCCGGACGTCGGACTCCAGGGACCACCGGCGCACCGCGCGGGGACGGTGCAGGACACGATCGTCGAGGTCGGCTCCGATCCACGCAGCTGGACCGTGTTGCCCGCCGACCAGGTGACCGAGATCCGCTCCACCCGGGTGCGCGCGATCCCGCTCGAGCCGCAAACGACGATCACGGGCAGCGTCGTCGTGCCGGACGACCTCCCGTGCTCCTGCGCGGCGGCCCACGTGACGGCCTTCGGCGACGCCACGGCCGCCTGATCCCAGGACGTCTAGCGCGCGACCGCCGACTTCGCCTCGTCGTAGGCCCGGCGCGCGGCCTCGACCTCCGGCACCCGGCCCTCGACCAGCTCGATCAGCTCCCGCAGGCGGCCGGCCACCTCGGCGCCCAGCGGCGTCAGGCTGTACTCGACGCGCGGCGGGATCGTCGGCTCGGCCTCGCGGTGCACGAAACCGTCGCGTTCGAGCGCCTGCAGCGTCTGGGCCAGCATCTTCTCGCTGACGCCGTCCACCTTGCGGCGCAAGGCGTTGAACCGGAACGGCCCCTCGGCGAGCGCGGCCAGCGCGAGCGTGCCCCAGCGCCCCGTCACGTGCTCCAGCACCCCGCGCGAGGTGCACGCGCGCGCGAAGACGTCGGCGACCAGCTGGTCGTGCTCGGCGTCGCAACTCATGGCACCGAGGATACCTGGTGGCCCCCACGATGCCTGGTGACGGTACTCACCCATAGTTGGCACTTTCCAGAAGTTAGTACTAACTTTACTGGGGAGCAGTCGTCCGAGGAGGAGCGAAAACATGACCATCGTCGTCACCGGTGCCACCGGCCAGCTGGGCCGCCACGTCGTCGCCGGGTTGCGGGAGCAGCTGCCCGCCGGCCGGATCGTCGCCGCGGTGCGCAGCCCGGAGAAGGCCGCGGACCTGGGCGTCGAAGTTCGGGAGGCCGACTACGACCGGCCGGAGACGCTCGCGGCGGCGTTCGCAGGCGCGACCAAGGTCCTGCTGATCTCGGGCAACGCCGTGGGCCACCGGGTTCCGCAGCACCAGGCCGTGGTGGACGCCGCGAAGGCCGCCGGTGTCACGCACCTGGTCTACACGAGCGCGCCGCACGCGGACGACACGCCGCTGGTGCTGGCGCCCGAGCACAAGGCGACCGAGGAGATCATCCGTGCGTCCGGCGTGCCGTTCACGATCCTGCGCAACAACTGGTACACCGAGAACTACGTGCAGAACGCCCAGCAGGCCATCACGACCGGCGTGCTGATCGGCAGCGCCGGCGCGGGCCGCGTCGCGAGCGCCACGCGGGCCGACTTCGCCGCGGGCGCCGTTGCGGTCCTCACCGGCGAGGGGCACGAGGGCAAGGTGTACGAACTGGGCGGCGACGTGGCGTGGACGTTCGACGACCTCGCCGCCGAGATCTCCGCCATCGCGGGCAAGGAGATCCGATACCGCAACCTGACCGCCGACGAGCACCGCGCGGCGCTGATCGAGGCCGGGCTGCCCGCGGAGACGGCCGGGTTCGTGGTGGCGCTAGACCAGAACATCGCCGAGGGCACGCTCGCGGAGGTGACCGGCGAGCTTTCGGCGCTGATCGGACGCCCGACGACCCCGCTGGGTGACGGTCTTGCCGCCGCGCTGAAGGAAGCCTGAGGAACGTCCACTGTGGAGGCTCCGGGATGGCGGAGCCCGTCGGAGGCCTCTAGGCCTGGGGAGGCGTGACGTGTGAACCGGTCACGGTGCCGTCCGGCTGGACGCTGATTACCCTGCGTTCGACGGGTTCTGCCTCCGAAACGCGGCGCCCGGTGGGCTCCAGGTCGGGCTCGTCGAAGCAGATGAGTGTGTCCCAGCCGCTCGGGCGGACCGCGTACCCCCACGGGGCGGCGTCGGTCGCCGGTGTGCTGCTGCCACGGACCTCCGCCTCCTCTCCCACCAGACCGTCATCCCGTGCCGCGGGGCAGTCGAGGATCCGCACCAGATCGCCGGGTACGAAGCGGGGCGGCACGGCCGCTTCGGCGGGGCTGACGGTCACCCACTCGAGTTCCGGCTGCAGGAGGGAAACCCGGCCGTGGTCCGGCCGCACCCAGGCCGGCCCGACCGGGCTGCCACGCCATCCCTCGGGCGCGAGCGCTCGGAGCGCCGCGATGCAGTCGCCGACCCGGCCGGCCGGCTCGAGCGTCGCGCGGAACTCCAGCAGTGTCTCGTCCTTGTAGTACCGGCCCAGACTGGAAACATCCACTGCGCCGAACACGGCCAGCGCTCGGCCGAGCTGCTGTCCGACCTCGCCGGTCGGCGACGCGGCCCGGACCATGATCCGGAGAAAGGCCCGCCGGTAGCCGGGAAGGGAAGTCATCTCGGTTCCTCTCCACGGACGGCGACCACCGACCGTTGTCCGTCCATCGCGCCCGTTGTGCTTGACTGCGCCCATGATCTCGGAGAGCGGCGCGTGCCCGGTGCCGGACGGGGAATTGCACGTCGAGCGGAGCGGGGCCGGCCCGGCGCTGCTCCTGGTGCCCGGGGGAACCGGGGCGGCCGCCTCCTACCGGGCCCTCGCCGAGCAGCTCGCGAGCCACTACACCGTTCTCGGGTACGACCGGCGTGGGCACTTCGGCAGCACGGACTCCACGGACGGGCCGCTGACCGTCGCGCGGCACGCTGACGACGCGCGCGCCGTCGTCGAGCACTTCGGCTACAGCAAGGCTCTCGTCTTCGGCAGCAGCGCAGGCGGCCAGATCGGGCTGGAGCTCGCCGTCCGGCACCCGGACGTCGTCAGCGGGCTGGTCGTCCACGAGCCGCCTGCCGTGAACCTCCTGCCGGACGCCGACGAGTGGCTGGAGTTCGCCGAGGAGCAGGCCGCACTCAGCGCGGACGGCGACGTCTTCGCGGCGTTCCAGGGGTTCCTCGGTTCCATCGCGGGCGCCGGGCTGCCCCCGCTGAAAACCGTGCGCCTGCCGCACGAACACGAGTGGCGCCTGCTGTTCGACCGCGAACTCGTCGGCTTCTACCGCTACCTGCCGGACATCGACGCTCTCCGCCGCGGCCCGGTGCCGATCGTGCTCACCGCGGGCGAAGGCAGCCGCGGCTACTACCACTACCGCCCGGCCCGCGCGCTCGCCCTCGAACTGGGCCTGCCGTTCGTCGAACTGCCCGGGGCGCACCTCGCCCCCCAGCGCAACGCGAAAGCGTTCGCCGAGGCTCTGAACACCGTTCTCGCCGACCTGGTCCTCTGACCACCACGCCCGAAACCTGTCGAGTTCCTGTGAAAGCGGTCCGCGCGCCGAAACGCGCGCTATCCTGACTGCACACGGCCGGTGTCATCCTCCCCAGTTTCACACCGGCCGGTGCTCCGGCGCTTACCTCCCCCTCGGGCGCTGGAGCGAGGCCCCCGGGCCGCGCCTTCCTCCCCCAGTTTCGGCGCGGCCCGGGGGTCTTCTCACTTCTGCGAGCCGGGCGCGACCACGCGCACGCCGTCCTGCCACACCTCGCGGATCCGCCCCGGCAACGCGGCCAGGTCGTAGGCGTCGCCGGACACGACCACCAGGTCCGCGCGGAAACCCGGCGCCAGCCTGCCCAGCGAGTCGCCGAACCCGAGCAGCTCCGCGGCCGACGACGTGGACGCGGCGAGCACCTCGCCGGGGCTCATGCCTGCCGCCTGCATCAACGGCAGCTCTTCGAGGTTCGTGCCGTGCGGGCCGACGCCGCTGTCGGTGCCCATCGCGATCTTCACCCCGGCTTCGACCGCGCGGCGCATCGACGACGCGTGCACCTCCGCCACGTCCTCGGCCTTGCGGATCATCTCGTCGGTCAGCGCCGCGCCAGCCCTGGCCGCGCGGATGACCGCGATCGGCGCGATCAGCGTCGGCACCAGCCACGTGCCGTGCGCGAGCATCAGTTCGATGGCCTCGTCGTCGAGGTAGATGCCGTGCTCGATGGACCGGATCCCGGCCCGCACCGCGTTCTTGATGCCCTCGGTGCCCTGCGCGTGCGCCATCACCGCCTTGCCCTGCATGGCGGCCTCGGCGACCAGGACGTCCAGCTCGGCCGGGGTGAACTGAGTGTGCCGCGGGTCGTCGCCGGGCGAGAGCACCCCGCCGGTCGTGCACACCTTGAGCACGTCGGCGCCCGCGCGCAGCAGCTCCCGCGCCGCCTTGCGCATCTCGTCCGGCCCGTCGACGACCGTGTGCGGGCGGCCCGGGTGCGGCAGCGTCAGCGGAACGCAGTGCCCCGAGGGCATCCAGTCGTCGCCGTGCCCGCCGGTCTGGCTGATGATGCCGATCGAGATCTCCAGCCGCGGGCCGCTGATCAGCCCGTCCGCCTGTGCCTTCTTGATGCCGAGGTCGGCGCCGCCCGCGTCGCGCACGGTGGTGATGCCCAGTTCGAGCGTGCTGCGCAGGTTCCGCGCCGCCTCGTAGAACTGGTAGGAAAACGGTTTCTGGAACAGCTTGATCAGGCTGATGTCGGACACCGTGACGTGCACGTGGCAGTCGAACAGCCCGGGCAGCAGCGTGGTGCCCGCGCAGTCGACGACCTCGTCGCCGTCCAGGCCGGTGCCGATCGCGGCGATGCGGCCGTCCTCGACCACCACGTCCGCGTCGAACGGGTCGCTGCCGGTGCCGTCGAAGACGCGGCCGCCTGCGAACAGGATCCGGGTCATGCGCGCGCTCCGCTCAACCGCCGCGCGGCCAGCGACGCGAGCAGCGCCGCGCCGTCGGCGACCACGCTGTCGTCGAACGATGCCTCCGGGGAATGGTTGTACGGCGCGGAGTCGGGGTCGTCGGCGAAGGTCGCCCCGAGGAACACGAACGCGCCGGGGACCCGGTCGAGCACGCGGGAGAAGTCCTCCGAACCGGTGACCGGATCCGGCGCCTCCGTGAACCGCTCCTCACCGAACACCTCGCGCACGGTCTCGGCGACGAACTCGTGGCCTGCCGGGTCGTTGACGGTGACCGGGTACTCGGGCGAGTAGGTGACCTCGGCTTCCAGGCCGTGGGCGGCCGCGATGTCCCGGCACAGCGGGACGGCCAGCTCCGCGACCCGCTCCCGCGCCTCCTTCGAGAAGCTGCGGATGGTGGCCTCGAAGCGGGCTTCCGGCGGGATGATGTTGCGCTGGGTGCCCGCGTGGAAGGTGCCGACGGTGACCACGACCGGGTCGAACACGCTGAACCGGCGGGTGACCATCGTCTGCAGCGCCGTCACCATCTCGCACGCGGCGGGCACCGGGTCGAGCGCCACGTGCGGCCGGGACCCGTGCCCGCCTGCGCCGAGGACGCGGACGAACAACCCGTCGGCGGCGGCCATGATCGGGCCGGGGCGGGACACGAACCGGCCGCGCGGGATCATCGCCGACACCACGTGCAGCCCGTAGGCCTCGGCGACCGGGCGGCCCGCGGCCTCCAGGACGCCCTCGGCGATCATGTGCCCGGCGCCGTCGTGGCCCTCCTCGCCGGGCTGGAACATGAACACCACGTCCCCGGCCAGGCGGTCGCGGTGCGCGGACAGCAGCCGCGCGGCGCCGACGAGACCGGCGGTGTGCAGGTCGTGCCCGCACGCGTGCATGCGCCCCTCGTGCCGCGAACTGAAGGCGGCGCCGGTGTTCTCGGTGACCGGCAGCGCGTCCATGTCGCCGCGCAGGAGCACGACATCGCCGTCGCCGCCCTGTCCGCGCAGCACCGCGGTGACCGACGAGAGCCCGGTGCCGGTGCTGATCTCCAGGGGCAGCCCGTCGAGGGCCTGGAGAACCGTCTCCTGGGTGCGGGGCAGGTCGAGGCCGAGTTCGGGCACCTGGTGGAGCGCGCGCCGCAGTGCCACGAGGTCGTCGGACATCGCGTGCGCGTCTTGCCTGAGATCCATTCCGGAAGCGTAACCGGAACGCGGGGTCTGCCCCAGCCACGCGAACACGGCCGCATCCTGGCCCGCATCCTGACACAGGGGACGAATCCGGCAACCGTTGTCAACATCGGCACACGGGGGATAACTTTCCGACCATGACCGCCCCGTCGTCGATGACCGCCCGGCTCGACCGGTTGCCCGTCACGCGCTTCCACCGCCTGCTCATCGCCGTCGTCGGGGTGGCGACCTTCTTCGACCTCTACGACCTCTTCCTCGCCAGCACCGTGAGCACCGTGCTGTCCAAGGAGTTCGGCGTGTCCGGCGCGGAAACCAAGCCGCTGCTGGCGTCGGCCTTCCTCGGCGCCTTCGTCGGCGCCGTGACGCTCGGCAGGCTCGCCGACCGCATCGGCAGGCGCCGGGCCTTCCTGCTCACCCTCAGCGTCTACTCGCTGTTCACGCTGCTCGGCGCGTTCTCCACGGACGTGTGGATGCTGGTGGTCTGCCGGTTCATCGCGGGCATCGGCATCGGCGCGGAACTGCCCCTCGCCGACGCCTACCTGGCCGACCTGCTGCCGGCGCACGCCCGTGGCAAGGCCACCGCCTGGGCCTACACCATCGGCTTCTGCGGCGTGCCCGCCGCCGGGTTCCTCGCGCGCGGCTTGGTCGGCGAGGCGCCGTTCGGCGTCGACGGCTGGCGCTGGCTCTTCGTGATCGGCGCGCTCGGCGCGGCGATCGTGTGGGTGCTTCGCACCGGTCTGCCCGAATCGCCCCGGTGGCTGATCGCGCAGGGACGGCACGCCGAGGCCGAGGAAGTCGTGCAGCGCCTGGAAAAATCCGCGCGCACCACGCTCGACGTGCGACCGGCGAGCCACGAAGAAGCCCAGCCGCAACGGTTCCGCGCGCTGTTCCGCAAGCCGTGGCGCACGCGGACCGCGATGCTGTCCGCGTTCCAGGTCCTGCAGGTCTTCGGCTACTACGGCTTCGGCTCGCTGGTGCCGATCATCCTGACCGCCAAGGGGTTCGACGTCGCCCACTCGCTGACGTTCAGCGCGCTGTCGTTCCTGGGCTACCCGATCGGCTCCGCGCTGTCGATCCCGCTGATGGACCGCTTCCAGCGCAAGTGGCTCATCGTCGCCGCCGCGGCGGGCATGGCGGTCTTCGGGCTCGCCTTCGGCTATTCCACCGGCGGTGCGGCCATCGCGATCCTCGGCTTCTGCTACACCGCGGTCAGCAACGTGTTCTCCAACGCCTACCACGCCTACCAGGCGGAGATCTTCCCGACGAGCCTGCGCGCGTCCGCCGCCGGCTCGGCCTATTCGCTGTCCCGCCTGGCGACCGCCGCGATGCCGTACCTGCTGCTGCCGCTACTGGAAGCCAAGGGCGCGACCGCGGTGTTCGTGGTCGTCGCGCTGGCGATGGTGCTGCTCATCCTGATCACCGCGGTGTTCGGCCCGCGCACCACCGGCCGGTCGGTCGACGAGATCGCCGGCGAGGCGGTCACAGCCAGTCGTCCGGGCCGGCCCAGCTGAGCACGTCCGCCTTGACCGGCGCCGCGCCGGTGTACTGGCCGCGGTAGAACAGCAGCGGCCGCCCGTTCGACGCCTCCCCCAGCGCCGTCACGCGCCCGACCACGACGAAGTGGTCGCCCGCCTCGAACACGGTCTCCACCGCGCAGTCCACCCAGGTCAGCGCGTCCTCCAGCACCGGGCAGCCGGACGGCGCGGGCTCCCACTCGACGGCCGCGAACTTGTCCGCGCCGCGCGCCCCGAACACCGCGCTGACCCGGTGCTGCCCCTCCGCCAGGACGTTGACCGCGAACCGCCCGCTGCGCTCGATCGCCGGCCACGTCCGCGATTTGCGGGCGGGGCAGAACAGCACCAGCGGCGGGTCCAGCGACAGCGCCGCGAACGACTGGCACGCGAACCCGGCTGGCTCGCCGTCGTCCATCGTGGTCACCACGGTGACCCCGGTGGCGAAGTGCCCGAGCACCTGGCGGAAGCGCGCCGGCTCGATCGCGGACGAGATCACTTCCGCATCCCGACGCTGAAGTCGTGGCCCCACAGGCTCACCGCCGTGCTCTCGCGCGCGATCCACGACTCGTCGTCGACCTGGCGGCCCTCGCACCCGAACTCGACGTCGAACCCGCCCGGCGTCTTCATGTAGAACGACAGCATCAGGTCGTTCACGTGCCGCCCCAGTGTGGCCGACATCGGCACGTTGCGCCGCTTCGCGCGGTCCAGCGCCAGCCCGACGTCGTCGGTGTTCTCCACCTCGACCATCAGGTGCACGATCCCGCTCGGCGTCGGCATCGGCAGGAACGCCAGGCTGTGGTGGCGCGGGTTGCAGCCGAAGAACCGCAGCCACGCCGGCGGCCCGTCGGCCGGGCGGCCGACCATCTGCGGCGGCAGGCGCATCGAGTCGCGCAGCCGGAAGCCGAGCACGTCGCGGTAGAACCGCAGCGCCGCGTCGTCGTCGTGGGTGGACAGCACCACGTGCCCGAGGCCCTGCTCGCCGGTGACGAACCGGTGCCCGTACGGGCTCACCACGCGCCGGTGCTCCAGCGCGACGCCGTGGAACACCTCCAGGGTGTTGCCGGACGGGTCGTCGAAGCTGATCAGCTCGGTGACGCGCCGCTCGGCCAGCACCTCGGCGCTGCCTTCCTTGTAGGGCACGCCGTTGGCGTCCAGCCGCGCCCGCACCTCGTCCAGCTCGGCGGCGGTGGCGGCCTCCCAGCCGGCCACCGCGAGCCGATCGCTCTCCCCCGGCACGATCACCAGCCGTGCCGGGAAGTCGTCCATCCGCAGGTAGAGCGCGTCCGGGTGGGAGCCCTTGCCCTCGACCATGCCGAGCACCTTGAGCCCGTACTCGCGCCAGGCGGCCATGTCGGTCGCCTCGATGCGCAGGTACGCCAGTGAGCGGATGCCCATCTCATTCACCTCGCAGGAAGTCGAGGGCCAGGCGGTTGAACTCGTCGAACTTCTCGACCTGGGCCCAGTGTCCACACCGGCCGAACACGTGCAGCTGCGCGCGCGGGATCGTCTTGAGCGCGAGCAGCGCGCCGTCGAGCGGGTTGACGCGGTCCTCGCGGCCCCAGATCAGCAACACGCGTTGCCGCAGCTTGTATGCGTCGCGCCAGAGCATGCCCTGCTCGTAGTCCGCGCCGGCGAAGGACGCGCCCATCGCGCGCATCGCCGCGAGCGACTCGGGCGTGCTCGCGTTGGCGTAGCGTTCCTCGACCAGCTCGTCGGTGATCAGCGCCGGGTCGAACACCATGAGCCGCAGGAACGCCGCGAGCTTCTCCTTGCTGGGCCCCGGCGGCGCGGCGAACCGGCCGAGCGCCTTGACCCCCTCGGTGGGGTCCGGCGCGAACAGGTTGGTGCTCAGCCCGCCCGGCCCCATCAGCACGAGCCGCCCGGCGCGGTCCGGGTGGTCCAGCGCGAGCCGGACCGCGGTGCCGCCGCCGAGCGAGTTGCCGACCAGGTGCGCCTTGCCGACCCCCAGCGCGTCGAGCAGGCCGACGACCGCCGTCGAGCTGTGGGTGAAGTACTGCGGGTGCTCGGTCGGTTTGTCCGACTTGCCGAACCCGGGCTGGTCGACCGCGAGGACCCGGTAGGACTTGGCGAACACCTCGATGTTGCGGGAGAAGTTGCTCCACGCCGAGGCGCCCGGCCCGCCGCCGTGCAGCATCACCACGGTTTCCGCGTGCTCGGCGCCGGCTTCGTGGTAGTGCAGCCGCAGGCCCCCGCCGACCTCGGCGTACTTGCCCTCGGTCACGTCACACCATCGCATTCTCAACGGGCACGCCGAATTCGCCGTTGCCGTACATGATGTAGGCGCGTTCCGGGTCGTTCGCCGCGTGCACGCGGCCGGCGTGCGCGTCGCGCCAGAACCGCTGGATCGGCGTGCCCCGCTTGAGCGCCCGGCCGCCGGAGTTCTCGAAGAGCCGGTCGACGGCGGCGATCGCGCGTTCCGTGCCGCGCACCTGGTCGCGCCGCACCCGCAGCCGCGTGGCGAACGGCAGCTTCTCGCCGCGGCACGCCAGCTGGTACAGCTCGTCGATGTTGCGGGTCAGCTGCAGCCACGCGGCGTCGATCTCGCTGGCCGCCTCGGCGACCCGCACCTTCGCGAAGGGGTCCTCTTTGGACTGCTCGCCCATGTAGGCGGCGCGCACCCGGTTGCGCTGGTGCTCCACGTGCGCCTCGTACGCGCCCTGCGCCATGCCGATGATCGGCGCGGTGATCGTCGACGGGTGCACGGATCCGTACGGCAGCTTGAACAACGGCCCCGGGTTGATCTGCTGCCCCGGGGTGCGGCACTTCGAGGTGGCCTGGAAGCTCAGCGCGCGGTGCGCCGGGACGAACGCGTCCTCGACGATGATGTCGTTACTGCCGGTGCCGCTCAGGCCGACGGTGTCCCAGACGTCCTCGATCCGGTAGTCGCTGATCGGCAGCAGGTAGGTGCAGAAGTCGACCGGCTTGCCCTCGGCGTCGAAGGCGGGCGCGCCGAGGAACACCCAGGTCGCGTGGTCGCAGCCGGAGGAGAAGCTCCACCGGCCGGTCAGCCGGTACCCGCCGTCGACGACGGTGGCCTTACCCATCGGCGCGTAGGACGACGAGATGCGCACGTCGACGTCCTCGCCCCACACGTCCTGCTGCGCCTGCGGCTCGAACAGCCCGAGATGCCACGGGTGCACCCCGAGGATCGAGGCGACCCAGCCGGTGGACCCGCACGCGCTCGCCAGCAGCTTCACCGCGGTGTAGAAGGTCACCGGGTCGGCCTCGTAGCCACCGAAGGTCTTCGGCTGCAGCAGCTTGAAGAACCCGGTCTCCTGCAGCGATTTGATCGACTCGTCCGGAATGCGCCGCGCGTCCTCGGTCTCCTGGGCCCGCTCCCGCAGGACGGGAAGCAGTTCCCGGACCCCGGCCAGCACCCCGCGACCATCCTGATCGGTCATCTGCACGCCCCGTCCGTCATGTCTTTTCTCGGTCACCAGCAAGACTAGAACACGTTCTCGTTTTTGTCATCAGTCGGGCCGTCGAGCTGCGGAAATTCCCGCTCTGCGGCCGGAAAACACGCAGTCGGCGAGCGAGAGCCCGCTCACATAGGACCTGGAACAGATTCCCACCGCGGACCGGCCCGCCGCGTACAGCCCGGCGATGCCGGCGCCGTCGGCGCCCCGCACCTGGCCGGTCGACTCGTCCACCACGAGCCCGCCGAGCGTGAGCATCGGGCACGGGAAACCCAGGCTGGGCTTGATGGAGACGTCGATCAGCGAGAACGGCGCCGTCCGCACCGGCCGCACGTACTCGGCCGGCTTGCCCGCCGGGTCCGCGGCGCCTGAATCCGCGGCTGCGTTGTAGGCCTCGACGGTGGCGGCCAGCCCGGCCGGGTCGACCCCGGCCTTGCGCGCCACCTCCTCCAGGGTCGCCGCGGACACCCGGCCGCGTTGCAGCAGGTAGCGGGCCTGCAGCCACTGGAACCACTGGCTCTCCCGCCGCGCGGTGCGGCGCGCCTCGGCGATCGTCTCGGCGTCGGCGAGCAGCCAGCCCTTGCCGTCGTGCTTGCCGATCATCACCTCGCCGACCGCGGCGCCGTAGCGGGACTCGTCGATGATCCGCCGCCCGGCCTGGTCGACCAGGACACCCTTGAGCATCGCGCTGGGCGGCGTGACGAACCGCCACGCCGAGATCCGGTGCATCTCGCCGGTCGCCGCGCCCACCGCGGTGCCGAGCCCGATGCCGGACCCGTCGTCGGCGATCGTGCCCAGCGCCAGCCCGCCGCGGTAGGCCGGGGCGTGCTCGCGCACCAGCGCGCGGTTGAAGATGAACCCGCCCGCCGCGATCACGACCCCGCGCCGGGCGGTGAGTTCCACCTCGCGCGCGTACCGGCGCTCCAACCGCTCGATCCGGTGCTGCAGCGCCTTGCGCACGCTCGGCACGTAGATCCCGGGCTTCGCGGCGTATCGCGCCATGCGTGCGTGCGCGGCGCGGACCCGGGCGGGCGCGTCGCGCATCGTGCGGACCCGGACGCCGGTCACGACGCCGTTCTCGACGATCAGCGACTCGGCCAGGGTGCCGGGCAGGACCCGCACGCCACGCTGACGCGCCGCCTGCGCGAGCCGGGCGAACAGCAGCTTGCCCGACGTGCCCGGCCCCTTCGTGCGGTGCCCGCGCGCGGCCGGTTTGGCCAGCTCGCGGAACCCGCCCGCGGACTCGCTGCCCGAGTAGTACAGGTAGTAGTCGTCGTTGGGGTAGGACGTCTTGTACGGGCACAGGCTGCCCTCGAACGGCACGCCGTTGCGCTCCAGCCACTCGATCATCGCCGGGCTGGAGTCGCAGAAGCGCCGCAGCGTCTCCTCCGACACCGCCTCGCCGACCTCGAGCCGCAGGTAGTCGTACATCGCGTCGGCCGAGTCGTCGACCCCGGCCTCCCGCTGCTGGGCGGTGCCCCCGCCCGCGTAGACGATGCCGCCGCTCAGCGCGGTCGCCCCGCCACCGCCGAAGCGGTCCAGCACGAGCACGTCCGCGCCCGCGTCGGCGGCCTCGATCGCCGCGCAGGCGCCCGCCGCCCCGAACCCGATCACGATCACATCCGCCGTCTGGTTCACACCCGCTACCCTAGAACTGAAACACGTTCTCGTCTATCGTGACGGACGAGGCGGCGAACAGGCGCGCAGCGAAGTGGAACACGTTCCAGTGGAGGTGGCATGACCGAGTTCGACGTCGTGGTGGTGGGCAGCGGCGCCGCCGGCATGACCGCCGCCCTCGCGGCCGCCGACGCCGGCCTCTCCGTCGTGGTGATCGAGAAGGCCGCCAAGTTCGGCGGGTCCACGGCCCGATCGGGTGGCGGGGTGTGGATCCCGGGCAACGAGGCGTTGCGCGCGGCCGGTGTCGAGGACACGCCGGAGGCGGCGCGGGCCTACCTCGACGCCATTGTCGGCGACGTCGTGCCGGCCGAGCTGCGTCAGGCCTTCCTCGACCACGGCCCCGAGGTGGTGTCGTTCGTGCACCGGGTCACGCCGCTGCGGCTGCAGTGGGTGCCCGGCTACTCCGACTACCACCCCGAAGCCCCCGGCGGGCGGGCCGGCGGCCGGTCGGTCGAGCCGAAGCCGTTCGACGGCAAGCTGCTCGGCGACGAACTCCACAACCTGGAACCGCCGTACAGCGGCGCGCCGCTCGGTGTGCCGATCACCCAGGCGGACTACCGCTGGCTGAGCCTGCTCGCCCGCCACCCCAAGGGCGCGCTGCGGGTCCTGCGCATCGGCGGGCGCTGGCTCGCCGGGCTGGCGCGCGGCAAGCGGCTGCTGTCGATGGGCCAGGCCCTGGCCGCCGGGCTGCGGGCCGGGCTGCTCCGCGCGGGCGTGCCGGTGTGGCTGGACACCCCGCTGACCGACCTGGTGACCGAGGACGAGCGGGTCACCGGAGTGGTGGTCCGGCGGGACGGGCGGGAGGAGACCGTGCGGGCGCGCCTGGGGGTCGTGCTCGCCGCGGGCGGGTTCGAGCACAACGAGGAGATGCGCGCGAAGTACCAGCGCAGTCCCATCGGCACCGAGTGGACCGTGGGCGCGAAGGCCAACACCGGCGACGCGATCCTGGCCGGGCTCAAGCTCGGCGCGTCGGTGGCCCTGATGGACGACGCCTGGTGGGGCCCGACGATCCCGCTGACCGGCGGGCCGTGGTTCGCGCTCGCCGAACGGTCCCGGCCGGGCTGCATCCTGGTCAACGCGCGCGGCGAGCGGTTCGTCAACGAGTCCGCGCCCTACGTCGAAGCCGTGCACGCGATGTACGGGCCGGGCGACGGGCCCGGTGAGAACATCCCCACCTGGCTGGTGTTCGACCAGCGCTACCGCGACCGGTACATGTTCACCGGGGTCGGGCCGCGGCAGAAGCTGCCCGGCCGCTGGTTCAAGGCCGGGATCGTGGCCAAGGCGGCCACGCTGGGGGAACTGGCCGCCCGCATCGAGGTGCCGACCGCGGCGCTGGAAGCCACCGTCGAGCGGTTCAACGGCTTCGCCCGGCGCGGCGTCGACGAGGACTTCCAGCGCGGGCGCAGCGCCTACGACCACTACTACGGCGACCCCCGCCACAAGCCGAACCCCAGCCTCGGCCCGCTCGACAAGGCCCCGTTCTACGCGGTCAAGATCGTGCCCGGTGACCTGGGCACGAAAGGCGGGCTGCGCACCGACACCCACGCCCGCGTGCTGCGCGAGGACGGGTCGGTGATCCCCGGGTTGTACGCGGCCGGGAACACCAGCGCCGCGGTCATGGGACACACCTACGCCGGGCCGGGCGCCACGATCGGGCCGGCGATGGTCTTCGGGTTCCTTGCCTCACGCCACCTGGCCACCCAGAATCGCACTGGAGGTCGATGATGACTGAAGTCCGCACGATCGACGCGGGTGCGCCGCCGGCGCGGTTCGCGCGCGGCTGGCACTGCCTGGGGCTGGCCGAGACGTTCCGCGACGGGAAACCGCACGCCGTCAACGCGTTCGGCACCAAGCTCGTGGTGTTCGCGGGCGAGGACGGCAAGCTCAACGTCCTCGACGCCTACTGCCGCCACATGGGCGGGGACCTGAGCCAGGGCAGCGTCAAGGGCAACGAGGTGGCCTGCCCGTTCCACGACTGGCGCTGGGGCGGCAACGGCAAGTGCGTGTCGATCCCGTACGCCAAACGGGTTCCGCTGCGTGCCCGCACGCGGTCGTGGATCACGCTGGAGGAGAACAAGCAGCTGTTCGTGTGGCACGACCCGCAGGGCAACCCGCCGCCGCCGGACGTCGTGATTCCCCGCATCGACGGCATCTTCAGCGGCGAGTGGAGCAACTGGACCTGGGACTCGGTGCTGATCGAGGGGTCCAACTGCCGCGAGATCATCGACAACATGGTCGACATGGCCCACTTCTTCTACATCCACTACGCGTTCCCGACCTACTTCAAGAACGTGTTCGAGGGCCACATCGCCACGCAGTACCTCAACACCAAGGGCCGGCCGGACGTCGGGATGGCGTCCAACAACGGCGGCGAGGACAACCTGCTGCGCTCGGAGGCCTCGTACTTCGGGCCGTCGTACATGATCAACACGCTGCTGAACACGTACAAGGGCTTCGAGATCGAGAACGTGCTGATCAACTGCCACTACCCGGTGACGCCGACCTCGTTCGTGCTGCAGTGGGGGGTCAGCGTGAAGAAGCTGCCGGGCGTGTCGGACGAGCAGGCGGACAAGATCGCCGGCAAGTTCGCCAAGAGCATCGGCGTGGGTTTCCTGCAGGACGTGGAGATCTGGAAGAACAAGACCCGCATCGACAACCCGCTGCTGTGCGAGGAGGACGGCCCGGTCTACCAGCTGCGCCGCTGGTACGAGCAGTTCTACGTGGACGTCGAGGACGTCACCGAGGACATGACGCGGCGCTTCGAGTTCGAGGTGGACACCACCAAGGCCAACGAGGTGTGGGCGCGGGAGGTGGCCGAGAACCTGGCCCGGCAGCAGGAGGCGGGGGTCGCGGGATGACCACCGCCGAGCGCACCGAGTTCCTGGCCGGCGGCCTGCGGCCGCACGCGTGCGCGTCGTGCGGCACGCGGGTGCTGGTGAAGAAGAACAGCGTGAAGCACACCAGCATCCAGTGGACGACCGACGCGGGCAGCTGCCCGGTGTTCGCGCAGGAGGTGGCCGAGGGGCGCAACACCGCGCTGCTGGACACCTGCCCGAAGCTGGTGGACAGCATCGACGCGGCGGTGCGGGACGGGGAGTTCGGGGTTCTCGATGCCGGATAGCTACACCCTGACCGTCGCCGAGGTGATCGCGGAAACGGCCGAGGCGTCGTCGATCGTGTTCGACGTGCCCGCCGAGCACACTTCGACGTTCGCGTACCGGCCGGGGCAGTTCCTGACGTTGCGCGCTGGTGAGGCGGCGCGGTGCTACTCGTTGTCCAGCGCACCGCACGAGGGCTCGCGGCTCAAGGTGACGGTGAAGCGCACCGAAGGCGGGTACGGGTCGAACTGGTTGTGTGACAACGTCTCTGCTGGTTCCACTGTGGACGTCCTGGCCCCGGCGGGGGTGTTCACGCCCGAATCGCTGGACGCCGACCTGCTGTTGATGGCCGGGGGCAGCGGCATCACGCCGGTGATGTCGATCCTGAAGTCCGCGCTGGCCTCCGGCGGCGGGCGGATCGTGCTGGTCTACGCCAACCGCGACGAGTCTTCGGTGATCTTCGCGTCCGAGCTGGCCGCGCTGGCGCGGGAGCACCCGGAGCGGCTGGTGCTGGTGCACTGGCTGGAAAGCGTGCAGGGTTTGCCGTCGGTGACGCAGCTGCGTGAGCTGGTCCGGCCGTACGCGGAGTTCGAGGCGTTCCTGTGCGGGCCCGAGGCGTTCATGGCGGCCGGGAAGCAGGCGTTGAAGGACCTCGGGGCGCCGCGCAAGCGGATCCACCTGGAGCGGTTCGTGTCGCTGGGCGGGAACCCGTTCGAGGACGCCGAAGACGAGGCAGCCGCAGTGCCTTCTCAGGAGGCCGGGACGACGGCCTTGTCGGTGGATCTGGACGGGTCGCAGCACTCGTTCACCTGGCCGCGGCAGGAGAAGCTGCTGGACTTCCTGCTGGCCCGCGGGCTGGACGCGCCGTACTCGTGCCGCGAGGGCCAGTGCAGCGCGTGCGCGTGCCGGATCGTCGCCGGCGAGGTGAAGATGCTGAACAACGAGGTCCTGGATTCCGAGGACATCGCCGACGGCATCGTGCTGGCGTGCCAGTCGGTACCGTTGACCGACGAGGTGTCGGTCACCTACGAGTAGGAGTTGCCGCGTTGCCCATCGATCCCGACGTCGCCATCGGTGCCGAGCTCGACGAGCTGACGTTCGCCTGGACGCCTTCCGACGTGCTGCTCTACCACTTGGCGCTGGGCGCGGGCGCCCGGACGGCCGACCCGCGGGAGCTGCGCTACACCTACGAACGGGACCTGCGGGTGCTGCCGACCTTCGCGACGGTGGCGGCGAACCTGCGCATCTACGAGCCGCCCGCGGTCTCGTTCCCGGGCATCGAGGTCGACCTGGCGAAGGTGGTGCACGGGACGCAGGCGGTGACCGTGCACCGGCCGATCCCGGTCGAGGGCAAGGCGGTCGCGCGGACGCGGATCGTGGACGTGCTGGACAAGGGCACGGCGGCGGTGATCGTCAACGAGACGTCGGTGGTGTCGACGGACGGGGCGCCGTTGTGGACGGCGCGGTCGAGCATCTTCGCCCGCGGCGAGGGCGGGTTCGGCGGTTCGCGGGGTTCTTCTGCGCGGGTGGAACCGCCGGAGCGCGAGCCGGACGCGGTGATCGACACGCCGACCTTGCCGCAGCAGGCGCTGATCTACCGCCTGTGCGGCGACCGGAACCCGCTGCACATCGACCCGGAGTTCGCCCGGTCGGCGGGGTTCGAGGCGCCGATCCTGCACGGGCTGTGCACGTACGGGATGGTCGCCAAGGCCGTCACGGACGCCCTGCTGGACGCCGACGTCACGCGGGTGGGTTCGTTCTCCGCGCGGTTCGCGGGGATCGTGCTGCCCGGGGAGACGCTGCGGACGCGCGTGTGGCGTACGGACAAGGGCCTGGCGCTGACGACGACGGCCGTGGAGCGGGACGCGCCGGTACTGGCGGACGCGCTGCTCACAAGCCGCTGACCAGCATGTACGCCATGCCGACGCCCATCAGGGCGCGGCAGACCTGGCGGACCGCGCGGTGGTCGCGCAGGCTTTCGGTGCGGGCCCAGCGCGCGCCGAGGATGCCGGAGCGGACGCTGTCGACGGCGAAGTAGCCGATGGCGGCCAGCGCCAGCACGGGCCAGGCCAGCTGGCCGGGCGTCATCGCCATCCAGGGGCCGTCACCGTGGCCTGGCATCGCGGTGATCATGTACAGCATCGCCGCGGCGGACACCAGGTGGTGCACGGCGCAGCACCGCCGCCCCCGCAACGCGGCGACGAGGAACCACCCGGCCGTGAGGACCAGGATGGCCTGCCACCCGGCCGCCGGGATGGGCCCTCCGAGCGGTGAGACCATCGCGAGCATCGCCAGGACCATCAGCAACTCGGCGACGTCCTGCTGGCGGGTGTCCGGGGTGGTCGTGAGGGCGTCCAGGCGCACCAGCCGGACCACGCTGGGCACGGCGAGCAGCGCGAATGCCACCGTCAGGCTCCACGCAACCAGGACCGGTATCTGCACGTCCTCAAGTTCGCTTATGAACGCCAGGTGCGCTAGAGGTCATCGAGGTGAATTCCACACCGCGAGACGGCGCAACCGGTGACGGCCCGGCCGGACGGGAGGCCAGTGGAGGACGACGCCGCAACCGAAATCCTGCGAGGCTGCCTGCACACGTTCCTCTACGCCGTGACCGGATTCGCCTGGTTCTTCGCGGCCCACCAGGCCGTGTGGTGGTACTCGCGAGCGTGCGGCCCCAGCGGCATGGCCCCATTCCCCGGCATCCTGGTTGCGTTGATCATCGACCTGGTGGTCTTGGCCCTGGCCGCCCGTTTGGTGCACCGGCTGCACCGGCGGTTGTGGCCGCGCCTGCGCTGGTGGACACCCGTGCTGCTGATGGGAGTGGTCCTGCTGGTCACCTGGCTCTACTGGGTGGTCAACATCCCCATGTTCGTCGATCCCTACAGCCCCAAGATGTCCTGCTGGTCCGAGCACCCGGACGGCTGGCCGGCCTGGGTCCCGGTTCCCTTCCACTGAAACGAGACGGCGCCACTGCTGGGCGACGCGCAAGGGGGAGACCAGGTGGAACCGGAAGCGCAGGAGGGCGCCTTCGCACGGTGCTCTATGCCCTCATCGGGTTCGCGTGGTTCTACGCGGCGCAGAACGCCGTGTGGTGGTACTCGCGGGCATGCCACATCCCCAACGGCCCCGGCCCGGACCTTCGCATCTTGGCGATGCTGCTCGCCGACTGGCCGGCCATGGTGCTGGCCGTGTACGGGGTGCACCGCCTGCACCAGCGGTTGTGGCCACGCTGGCCCGCCTGGATTCCGGTCCCCGGGTACTGAAAATCGCCGGTGTTTCGGCCCCTCTGTGACGGGAACCACACAGAGTAGGCGACGTCAGGAAAGGACGAAGGACGATGCCGGCCACCGAACCGATCACCGACCAATCCGTCATCGAGGACACCACGTTCGACACCACCGACCTGGTGGACGACGAGAGCCACCTCATCCGCGGCTACGACTGAGCCAGCACCAGCCCGCTGGTCGGCACGCCAGTACCGGCCGTCACCAGCACGTGCGACACCGACGGCACCTGGTTGCACGACGTGCCGCGGATCTGGCGGACCCCCTCGGCGATGCCGTTCATCCCGTGGATGTACGCCTCGCCGAGCTGCCCGCCGTGCGGGTTCAGCGGCAGCGAGCCGTCCAGTTCGAGCGCTCCGGACGCCACGAAACCGGGCGCCTCGCCGCGGCCGCAGAACCCCAGCTCCTCCAGCTGCATCAGCACGTACGGCGTGAAGTGGTCGTAGAGCACCGCGACGTCCATGTCGGAGGGGCCCAGCCCGGCCTGCGCCCACAGCTGCCGCGCGACCACGCCCATCTCCGGCAGGCCCGCGAGCTCGTCCCGGTAGTAGCTGGTCATGATGTACTGGTCCGGCCCGCTCCCCTGCGCCGCCGCGGCGATCACCGCTGGGGGGTGGCGCAGGTCGCGGGCCCGCGCGGCACTCGTGATCACCAGCGCGACCCCGCCGTCGGACTCCTGGCAGCAGTCCAGCAACCGCAGCGGTTCGGCGATCCACCGCGACGCCTGGTGCTCCGCCAGCGTGATCGGCTTGCCGTGGAACCACGCCGCCGGGTTCGTCGCCGCGTGCTTGCGGTCCAGCACCGCCACCCGGCCGAAGTCCTCGGTCGACGCGCGGTACTCGTGCAAGTAACGCTGCGCCACCATGGCCACCGTGGCCGCCGGCGTGGCCAGTCCCATCGGGTAGTGGAACGCGTTGTCCACCCCGGAGGAGTTCACCTGCCCCGCCGCCGCGGACGACACCTGCCCGAACCGGTGCCCGGACCGCTCGTTGAACGCCCGGTACGCCACCACCACCTCGGCCACCCCGGTCGCGACCGCCAACGCCGCCTGCTGGACCGTCGCCGCCGCCGCGCCGCCGCCGTAGTGCACCCGGCTGAAGAACGTCAGCTCCGGGATGCCCAGCTCCCGCGCCACCGCGATCTCGGCGTTGCCGTCCATCGTGAACGACACCAGGCCGTCCACATCGGACGGGCACAGTCCGGCGTCGTCCAGTGCCGCGCGCACCGCCTCGGCCGCCAGCCGCAGCTCGCTGCGTCCCGAGTCCTTCGAGAACTCCGTCGCGCCGATCCCGGCGATCGCCGCCTTGCCCGACAGTGTCATGCCGCCAGCTCCACGGTCACCGTCCCGCTCACGTGCGCCCCCAGCTGCCCGGTCCCGGTCACCTCGACGACCGCGACTCGCCCCTCAACCGAGGCGACCCGGCCGGTGAACACCAGCCGGTCCCCCGCATAGCACGGCACGCCCAGCTTGATCTTGATCGACCGGACCAGCGCGTCCGGCCCCGCCCAGTCCGTCACGAACCGCTGCACCAGCCCGGTGTCGGTGAGGATGTTGAGGAAGATGTCCTTCGACCCGCGCGCGACCGCGGCGTCCCGGTCGTGGTGCACGTCCTGGAAGTCCCGCGTCGCCAGCGCGGTGCTGATCACGAACGTCGGCGTGACGTCGAAGACCAGCTCGGGCAGCTCGGTTCCGGCGGCGGTCATCGCACCACCCGCCAGGCCGGCAACGTCAGATCGTCGTCCACCTTCAGGAACGTCGCGGTCACCGGCAGTCCGATGTGGACCTCCACGGGATCGGCCCCGACCAGTTCGCCCAGCATCCGCACCCCCTCCTCCAGCTCGACCAGCGCGATCACGAACGGCAGCTGCTTGCCCGGCACCGCGGGCCGGTGGTGCACCACGTAGCTGTAGACCGTGCCGCGCCCGCTCGCCACCACCCAGTCCGGCTTCGCGTCCAGGTCGCCGTCCGGCGGCATCGGCCCCGGCGGGTGCCGCAGCACGTCGCCCCAGCGCTGGATCCGCAGCTCGCCGGCCTTCGTGCCCTCCCAGAAGAACTCGGTGTCCCGGCTGATCACCGGCCGCAGCGCGCCCCGCGCGGAGGGCGGCGGGGCGAACTTCAGCACCCGGAACAGCATGTCGGCGACCAGTTCGTCGCCGACGTACCAGGACGTGCGGGTGGTGACGAACCAGCCCTCGCCCAGCGCGGTCCGCTTCGGCCCCACGATCGACTCCAGCGCCGTCGACGCCGACACGTGCTCGCCGACCCGCAGGTAGCGGTGGTAGGTCTGCTCGGAGTTCGTCGCGACCACCGACGTGTAGCCGGCCTCGTCGAGCACGGCCATCATCGCGCCCAGCGGGTCGTCCGCCGCGCGCTGCCCGTGCAGGCCGTTCATCGTCCACACCTGCACCATGGCCGGCGGCGCGACGCCCTCGGCGTAGCGCGGGTTGGCGTCGCCGATCGCCTCGACCCAGTTGTTGATCATCGCCTGGTTCACCGGATCACGGGCCGGGCGGCGCGACGACTCGCCCTGCGCGCGGATCCGGGCGGCCGCCTCTTCGACGCTCATCGCGGCACCCTCGGCAATCCCAGTCCGGCCGTCGCGATCAGCTCGCGCTGGATCTCGTTCACGCCACCCCCGAAAGTGAGCACGATGTTGCGCCGCGCCAGCACGTCCAGCCACTCGGCGAGCGCGGCGGTGCCCGGATCGGACAGATCCCCGTGCCGGGCCACGATCTCCTCCACCAGCCGCGCCACCCGCTGGATGCGGTCCGAGCCGAACACCTTGGTCGCCGAGGCGTCCGCGACGTCCAGCTCCGCGGCCGCGACCTGCCAGTTGAGCAGCTCGTTGATCCGCACCACGGCGAGCGTCTCGCCCAGCGCCCGGCGCACGTCGGGCTCGCCGAGCAGATCGCGCTCCACGGCCCAGGCCCGCACCCGGTCGTAGAGCCCGCCGATCCGCCCGGCCGGGCCGAGCATGACGCGCTCGTGGTTGAGCTGCGTGGTGATCAGCTTCCAGCCCTGGTTCTCCTCGCCCACCCGCATCGACACCGGGACCCGGACATCGGAGTAGTACGTGGCGTTGACGTGGTGCGCGCCGTCGCAGGTGATGATCGGCGTCCACGAGTAGCCGGGGTCGCCGGTGTCGACGATCAGGATCGAGATGCCCTTGTGCTTGGGCGCGTCCGGATCGGTGCGCACCGCAAGCCAGACGTAGTCGGCGTCGTGCCCGCCGGTCGTGAAGATCTTCTGCCCGTTGACCAGGTAGGAATCGCCGTCGCGGACCGCGGTGGTGCGCAGGGACGCGAGGTCGGTGCCCGCGTCGGGCTCGGTGTAGCCGATCGCGAAGTGCACCTCCCCGGCGAGGATCTTCGGCAGGAAGAACGCCTTCTGCTCGGGCGTGCCGTACTCCTGCAGGGTGGGCCCGACGGTCTGCAGCGTCACCGACGGCAGCTGCACGTCGGCGCGCGCGGCCTCGTCGGCGAAGATGTGCTGCTCCAGGTCGCCGAACCCGCCGCCGCCGTACTCCTCGGGCCAACCGACTGCGAGCCGCCCGTCGCTGCCCATGCGGCGCACGATGCGGCGGTAGACCTCGCCGTGCCGCTCGCGCAGCAGCGCCTGCCGCTCCTCCGGTGTGATCAGCCCGGCGAAGTACTCGCGCAGCTCATCCCGCAGTTTCCGTTGCGGCGCGGTCAGTTCGATGTGCATCAGGCCTCCACCAGGTCGCCGAGCCGGTCCAGCCGCTCGCTCGCGCCGCCGGTCAGCGCGGCGAGCTCCTTGACCAGCCCGTAGTGGCGGTGCAGCGGGTAGGTGATGTCGACGCCGAGACCGCCGTGCAGGTGGTGGCACACCGCGAGCGCCTTGGGCGCCTCCTCGGCGAGCCAGTACGCGGCGACCGCCAGGTCCTCGTCCGCGTCGAGCCCCTCGGCGAGCCGCCACACCGCGGACAACGCGGCCAGGTGCAGCGTGCGGGAGGCGATGTAGACGTCCGCGATCTGCTGCGCCACCGCCTGGAACGTCGCAAGTGGACGGCCGAACTGCTCGCGCTGCCGCACGTGCCCGGTGGTCAGCGCCAGCGCTCCGGCCACCGCGCCGTCGCCGAGCGCGACCGCGCCGGCGAGCGCGAACCGGCGCAGGTCCGCGAGCGAGCCGTCGCGCAGCAGGTCCGCCTCACCCACCCGGACGCCGGACAGGCGCAACGACGTGCCGTGCACCTCCGCGCCCTCGGCCCGCGGATCGACGAGGAACACGCCCGGTCCCCACGGCAGCGTCGCGGGCACGAGCACGCATCCGGCCTGCGCCAGCGACGGCACCAGGGTCTTCGTGCCGGTCAGCGCCCAGCCGCCGTCCACGGCGACGGCCTCGGTCGAGGGCTCCGCGGCGAACGGCCTGGACGGCTCGTGCGGCGCGGCGGTGACGACGACCTCGCCCGACGCGATCTCCGGCAGCCACCGCGCGCGCTGCTCCGGGCTGCCCATCCGGTTCAGCGGCAGCACCCCCAGCGCGAGTGCGGCGAGCGCGGGCACCTGCGCGCCCGCCCGGCCGACCTCGGTCAGCACCACCGCGACCTCGGCCGGGCCGAGCCCGTCCCCGCCCAGGTCCTCGGGCAGGGCGAGCGCGAGCAGCCCGGCCTTCGCGAGCGCCTGCCAGGCGTGCTCGGGGTCCCTGGCGAGGACGTCCGCGGTCAGCGCGGCGATCTCGGCCCGGGTCGCGTCCAGGGTGAAGTCCACACCGGCTCCTCGGCTACAAGACTGAAACCTGTTCTAGTCTTAGCCGAGGAGCCACGTTCAGGCAAGGGCCGAGGCCGCGTCCAGCAGTTCCTTCATCTCGTCCCGCATCGCGTCGGCCAGCGCCCACAGATCTGGAACGAGTTCTCGCGCCGCGAGGAGCCCGATGTCGACCTTGCCGGCGTAGGACAGCACGGTCACGTTCAGCCCGGCGCCGTGGAACACCGGGCCGAGCGGGTAGAAGGCCGTCACCCGCGCGCCGACGAAGTACAGCGGCACCGGCGGGCCGGGCACGTTGGAGACGACCAGGTTGTGCACCACCGGGTGCTTGTCGGCCAGCCGCAGCGCCGCGTAGGCCCGCACCGCGAGCCCGAACAGGCCGGGCGCGGCGAACTGGGCCCAGTCCTGCAGCATGTCCGCGTCGATCTCGTGGTGGTGCTCCTTGGCCTGCCGGTTGCTCTCCGCGACCGCGTAGACCCGGGCGGCGGCCTCCGGCAGGTGGGTGGGCAGGGTCGCGAAGAACGCGGACACCTTGTTGTTGCTGTCGCCCTCCTGGCTGGTGCGGTCCAGCGTCGACACCGGGACGGTCGCCACCAGCGGGTCCTTCGGCAGCTCGCCGCGCGCGTCCAGGTAGCGGCGCAGCGCGCCCGCGCACAACGCCAGGACGACGTCGTTCACCTTCACCCCGAAGGCGTTCTTCACGGTCTTGACGTCGTCCAGCTCGACCGTGCTGTAGGCGATGGCGCGGACGCTGGAGATGGTGGAGTTGAACGAGGTGCGCGGCGCGGTGAACGGCACCGGCATGCCCTGGCGGCGCAGGGCGCGGCCGACCCAGCGGGGCGCCATGCTCGCCAGGCCGGGCAGCAGCTTCGCCAGCTCCACCGGCCGCCGCGCCAGCTCGCCGACGCTGGTCTTGAGCAGTTCGAGGTGCGAGGGCGGCGCGAGGTTGGGTTCGGGCTCGGGCAGTGGCGGAAGTTCACCCGGTTCGGTGCCTGCCAGGTAGGCGATCAGGTTCGCGCCGCCGACGCCGTCGACGGTCGCGTGGTGCATCTTGAACATCACCGCGACACCGTCGCCGGGCAGCCCCTCGATCACGTACAGCTCCCACAGCGGGCGGCCGCGGTTGAGCGGCTGGCCGGCGAAGTGGGCGCACAGCTCGGCCAGCGTCTCGCGGTCGCCCGGCGCGGGCACGGCGACGCGGTGCAGGTGGTGGTCGATGTCGAACGCCTCGTCCTCCACCCACACCGGGTGCAGGAAGTTCAGCGGCGAATTGTGCAGTTTCCGGCGGAACTCCGGGATCGCGGCGATGCGCTCGGCGAGCCGCCGCTTGAACTCGGGGAAGCGATATCCGCCCGGTATGGTCGATCCGTCCAGGGTGAGCAGCCCGCACACGTGCAGCACCTGCGAAGACGTTTCCAGGTACAGGAAACTGGCGTCGAGTCCAGACAGCGGTCGCACCCTCCCAGGGTAGGCGAAACTGACTACGATCACGGGGTATGCGACCCCGATTCCTCACCCGCCGGGCGGTCCAGCTCGCCCTGACCGCGAACGCCCTTCGCCCGGTGCCGGGGGTGCGCGCCTCGGTGCCCGCGTTCTTCGCGGGGTGGCTGACCAGCGAGCTGGCGCCGCACCTGCTCGCGCTGACCGCGGCCGACACGGCGGCGCACCTGGCGCGGCACGGGGCGCGGTCCGTGCAAGACCGGGTCGGCCTCGGCCTGGCCGCGGCGTCGGCCGCCGGGCTGGGGTCGCTGATCGTCACGTCGCAGCGGGCGCGGGGCGCGGTCGAGGACGCGCTGGCCGAGGCGCTCGGGCCGAAGTACGTGGCGGACCTGTCGCGGCCGCCGGACGCGAAGGACCTGGCGACGCCGTGGGGTCAGCTGGTGCTGCCGTTCCGGATGCGCAACCCGGACGTGCGGCGGGACCGCAACCTGGCGTACGCGCCGGGCGGCAAGCGGTTCCTGATGGACATCTACCGGCCGCGGGAGCCGGTCGAGGGGCGGCCGGTGCTGCTGCAGATCCACGGTGGCGCGTGGATGATCGACAGCAAGGACCACCAGGGCATCCCGTTGATGCTGCACATGGCGCAGCGCGGGTGGGTGTGCGTTGCGGTGAACTACCCGCTGTCGCCCAAGGCGCACTGGCCGGACCACATCGTCGGCGTGAAGCGGGCGGTGGCGTGGATTCGCGAGCACATCCATGAGTACGGGGGTGACTCGTCGTTCCTGGCCGCGACGGGTGGTTCGGCGGGCGGTCACCTGGCGGCGCTGCTGGCGCTGACCCCGAACGACGCCGGCCTGCAGCCGGGTTTCGCCGACGCCGACACGTCCGTGCAGGCGTGCGCCCCGCATTACGGCGTGTACGACTTCGCCGCGACGAGCGGTTCGACGGCGAGCAAGCAGCGGCTGCACGGGCTGCTGGCGCGGTACGTGGTGGGCAAGGACCCGGTGCGGTTTCTGGACGACTACATCGCCGCGTCGCCGCTGGACCGGATCACCGAGAAGGCGCCGCCGTTCTTCGTGATCCACGGCGCGCACGACTCGCTGGTGCCGGTCCGCGAGGCGCGGGAGTTCGTCCGCCGCCTGCGGGAGACGTCCGAGCAGCCGGTGGCGTACGCCGAACTGCCGGGCGCGCAGCACGCGTTCGACGTGTTCCCGTCGATCCGGTCGGCGCACGTGGTGCGCGGCGTGGAGCGCTTCTTGGACTGGACGTACCTCCGCTGGCTGCGCGACCAGCGCGGGTGATGCCCCAGCCCCGCGAAATCTCGCCCGGCGTCGGCCAACGGCGAATCGGCGCGAGTGGCCGGCCCACCGCCTCGCGCGGGCCCCACATGACGAGCCCATGCCCTCGCTCACCTGCTCTCCGGCTCCCTCTGGTGTGCGCCCCTCCCCCGCGATCGCCCGTCATCCTGGCTGTCCCAGTTGCACGAGCGCCGTGAGCTCGTCGTCGGTCAGGTCGGTGATCCAGTCCTCCCCCGCGCCGACTACGGCTTCGGCCAGGCCGCGTTTCTCGGCGAGCACCGTGGCGATCCGTTCCTCCAGCGTGCCCTCCGCGATGAGCCGGTGGACCTGCACCGGCCGGTCCTGTCCGATCCGGTGCGCGCGGTCGGTCGCCTGGTCCTCGACCGCCGGGTTCCACCACCGGTCGTAGTGGATGACGTGGGTGGCACGGGTGAGGTTCAGCCCCACGCCCCCGGCCTTGAGCGACAGCAGGAACACCGGCGAGTCACCGCGCTGGAACCGTGCCACCATCTCGTCCCGCTGCCGCGCCGGGTCGGCGCCGGACAGCAGCTGCACCGGCAGCCCCCGCTCGGTCAGCCGCGTTTCCAGCAGCCGGCACAGTTGCACGTACTGGCTGAACACCAGCACGCTCTCGCCCTCGTCCAGGATCACGTCCAGCAGCTCCTCGAACGCGGCGAGCTTGCCCGACCGCCCGGCGACCGGCCCGCTCTCCTTGAGGTACTGCGCCGGGTGGTTGCAGATCTGCTTCAGCTCCGTGAGCAGCTTGAGCACCTGCCCGCGCCGCTGCACGCCCCGCGACTCGCGGATCTTCGCCAGGTTCTCCCGCACCACCGCCTCGTACAGGGTGGCCTGCTCGGCGGTCAGCGGCACGTACCGGTCGGTCTCGGTCTTGCTGGGCAGTTCCGGCGCGATGTCCGGGTCGGTCTTGCGCCGCCGCAACAGGAACGGCCGCACCGTCGCCGCGAGGCGCTCGACGCTGCCGGCGTCGCGGTCGCGTTCGACCGGGCGCGCGATCGTGCGGCGGAAGTGGTCGAGCGTGCCGAGCAGGCCGGGCGTCGTCCAGTCCAGGATGGACCACAGCTCGGTGAGCCGGTTCTCCACCGGCGTCCCGGTCAGCGCGACCCGCGCCGCGGCCGGGATCCGGCGCAGTTCCTTGGCCGTCACCGACAGGGGGTTCTTGACGTGCTGCGCCTCGTCCGCCGCGACCAGCCCCCAGTCCACTTCGGACAGCGTGGCCCGGTCGCGGCGCAGCACCCCGTACGTGGCGAGCACGACCTCGTCGGGCTCCAGGTCGTCCAGGTGCCGGCGCCCGCCGTGGAAGCGCCGCACCGGCACCTTCGGCGCGAACCGGGCGAACTCGCGCTCCCAGTTGCCCAGCAGCGAGGTCGGGCACAGCACCAGTGTCGGCCCGGCCCGCAGCGTCCGGCGGTGCAGGTGCAACGCGATGAGCTGGATCGTCTTGCCGAGGCCCATGTCGTCGGCGAGGATCCCGCCGAGCCCCAGCTCGGCCATGCGGGCCAGCCAGGACAACCCCGCGCGCTGGTAGGGCCGCAGCGTGGCCTGCAGGTCGGTGGCCGGCTCGACCGGACCGGCGGGGGCACGCAACCGCTCCACGAGACCGTCGAGCGCGGGCGGGGCGGCGAAGGCCAGCTGCTCGTCGTCGACCTCCAGCTCGCCGGTGAGGGCCGCGGCCAGTGCCTGCGCGCCCGTCACGCTGCGGCTCGCCCGGCGCAGGCGGGCGGACAGGAACGGATCGGCGCGCACCCACTGCCCGCGCAGCCGCACCAGCGGCCGCTTGGCCTCGGCCAGCGCGGCGACCTCGGCCTCGGTGAGGGTTTCGCCGCCCAGGCTGAGCTGCCAGCGGAACCGCAGCAGGTCGGTCAGCCGGAACACGCCGCCGCCCTCGCTACCCGGCGACGGCGTGACGCTCGCCTTGGCCCGCACCGGTTCGCCTGCCATGCCGCGCGGCCACAGCACCTCGACGCCGGCGGCGGCGAGCGCCGCGGACCCGCCGTCGAGCAGTTCGACGACTTCGTCATCGTCCAGGACCAGCTCGCCGGGAACCGCCGCTCCGAGCACGCGGCCGAGCGGGGCCCACGCGCGGGCGCCCCGCCGGAGACCGACGAGCAGCTGGGCCTCGACCTGCTCGCCGAAACGGGACCGGACAGCGCTCGGCGCGTTCCACAACGACGCCGCGTCGACGACCAGGCTGGGGTCGGCGGAACTGCGCAGGGCGACGACTCCGGCGAACGCGAAGCCGTCGTCGGTCTCGCGCACCTCGACGCGGAGCTGGAGCTGCGCGCCGAGCCCCTCGGCGGGACCGCGGACGAGCACGTCGGCGGTGGCGTCCCACAGCGCGCGGACGAGCGTTTCCGGCGAGTGCAGCCGGATGCGTTTGAGGCCGGACAGCGGGAGGGCGTGCGCCTCGGGCGGCAGCGCGGCGGCCAGGTCGCGCAGGAGGTCCTCGTCGGCGGCGTCGAGCGGACCGGCGCGCCAGGAGTCCACTTCGGACGATGACCCGGCGGATCGGAACCGGCCGCGCTCGACGAGGTCCACCCCCGCGGAGACGGCGGCGGACCAGGCGGCCAGCGACGGGCCGGCATCGGTGACGGCGAGCAGGCGCGGGATGGCGTCGGCCAGCGGGAGGACGTGCGCGTCCACCTTGGCGCGGCGGAAGGACTTCCCGGCGCCGGCGGGCAGCACGAGCTCGACCGGCGTCGGCCCCGGCTCGTCGCCCCAGACGGCGAGCACGCCGTCCCGGGGCGGGTCCGAGGGCACGAAGATCGCCCTGGTCGTCTCGGTCCATTCCACGGTGATCACCCTAGGCGGGACCACCGACAGTTTCAGGAGCGCGGCAGCCCCAGCAGGCGTTCCGCCGCCACCGACAGCAGGATCTGCGTCGTGCCGCCGGCGATGCTCAGGCAGCGCGTCAGCAGGAACTCGTGTTGCGCCGCCGCCGTCTCGTCGGTCACCAGGACACCCGGCGGCCCCAGCAGCTCCAGCGCCGTCTCCGCCGCGGCCTGCCGGTGCCGCACGCCGATCAGCTTCCGCACGCTCGACTCGGCCCCCGGGTCCTGCCCGGCCAGGCGCCGCAGCGTCGCCCGCAGGTCGAGCAGAGCGCACGCCGAACCCTCGGCCACCAGCGCACCGAGCCGTTCCAGCACCGCCGGATCCGGCTCACGCACCGCCGCCAGCAGCGACTCCACCGCCTCCCCCACCGACGAGCCGCCGCTCATCGCCACGCGTTCGTTCGCCAGCGTCGTCCTGGCCAGGCGCCAGCCGCCGTTCACCTCGCCGACCACGTTCGCCGACGGCACGAACACGTCGTCGAGGAAGACCTCGTTGAACCGCTCCACCCCGGTGATCTCGCGCAGCGGGCGGACGTCGATCCCGGGTGACGACATGTCGACCAGGAAGTAGGTGATGCCTTGGTGCTTGGGCGCGTCGGGATCGGTGCGCGCGAGGCAGATGGCCCAGTCCGCCTCCCGCGCGAGCGACGTCCAGACCTTCTGCCCGGACAACACGAACCCACCGTCCACTTCGGTCGCCCGCGTCCGCAGCGAAGCCAGGTCGGAGCCTGCCCCTGGCTCGCTGAACAACTGGCACCAGGTCAGCTCACCACGCAGTGTCGGCATCACCAACCGCTGCCGCTGCTCGTCCGTGCCGTGCTCCAGGATGGTCGGCACCGCCCAGGCGCCGATCACCAGATCGGGCCGCGTCACCCCCGCGCGCGCCAGTTCGGCATCGATGACCAGCTGCTGCGCCGGCGTCGCGTCCAGCCCGTAGGGCGCGGGCCAGTGCGGCATCAGGTAGCCACTCGTCGCCAGCCGCTCGCGACGTTCCCCCTCGGGCAGCGCGGCGATCTCCGCCACCGTCGCCCGCACGGCCGGGTCGAAGTGCTCCGACAGGTCGACCCCCAGCTCCCGCCGCACCCCGGCCAGGGCGAGCGAAGCCGCCGAACGGCGCCACCCGGCCGAACCGCCCAGCCACAGCCGCAACGCCACCGCGCGGCGCAGGTACCGGTGCGCGTCGTGCTCCCAGGTGAACCCGATCCCACCGAGGACCTGGATGCAGTCCTTGGCGGTGTCCACCGCCGCGTCCAGCGCCCCGGCGGCCGCCACCGCCGCCGCGAACTCGTGCTGCTCCGGCGACTCGCCGGCAGCCCGGGCCGCGTCCCACGCCAGCGCCCCGGCCAGCTCGGCCCGGCACAGCATCTCCGCGCACAGGTGCTTGACCGCCTGGAACGACCCGATCGGCCGGCCGAACTGCTCGCGCACCTTCGCGTGCTCCGACGCCGTCGCCACGCACCAGCGCGCGATCCCGGCCGCCTCCGCCGCGGCCAGCGTCGCCGCGAAAACCCGCAGCTCGGCACCCTCGAACACGGTGCCGTCACCGTCTGGCACCCGCCCGAACGAGCGGGACAGGTCGAACGACTCGACGGCTTCCGCACCCCGCTCCCGCACGCTCCACGTGTCGCCGTCGGCCACCAGCAGGTGGGTGGCGTCCGCGTCGAGCACCGGCCCGTCCGGCGACAACGCCACGCCCGCGCTCGCGGAGCCGTCCGCGAACGCCGGGAGCAGCTCCTTCGTCGCCGGAGACCCGCCGCGTCGCCCCAGCACCAGCGCCGCCAGCACGGTCCCGAGCACCGGCCCCAGCACGAGCGCGGCCGCCGCCTCCTCGACGGCCACCGCGGCGTCGGCGACCGTCCCGCCCGCGCCGCCCAGGTCCTCCGGCACCCCGATGCCGAACACGCCGATGGCGGTCAGGTCGTCCCGGCTCCTGGCGCCGGAGCGGATCGTCCCGGCGAGCGCGCGCTGCTCCGCGGTGAGGACTGACATGCGGCTCACTATAGAACGTGTTTCAGTTTTGTGGCCAGATCCACTCGATGCGCGAGATCAGGAGGCGGGCCGGTAAGCTGTGGAGTGAAACTGAAACAAGTTCCGGAGCAGGTGCCGATGGCCGCCAAAGCGAAGACGTCCACCCAACCGAAGAACGGGATGAGCGCGTTGTCCAGCGACGAGCTCGGTTCCGCCGCGCAGCGGGACCGGCGACGGCGCATCATCGACGCGACCCTGGCGCTGGCGTCCAAGGGCGGGTACGACGCCGTCCAGATGCGGGCCGTGGCCGAGAAGGCCGACGTCGCGCTGGGCACCCTCTACCGCTACTTCCCGTCGAAGATCCACCTGCTGGTCTCCGGCCTGGCCAGGGAGTTCGAGCGCGCGCACGAGAAGCTGCAGCGGTCGAGCATCCCGGGCGACACGCCGAGCGAGCGGCTCATCTTCGTGCTCAGCCGCAACACCCGGCTGATGCAGCGCGACCCGCACCTGACCGAGGCGATGGTCCGGGCGTTCATGTTCGCCGACACCACGGCCGCCGCCGAGGTCGAGCAGGTCGGCAGGCTGCTGGAGAGCATGTTCGCGCGCGCCATGGGCATCGAGGAGCCGACCGAGCACGACCGCGCGGTCTTCCACCTCATCGCCGACGTGTGGATGGCGAACCTGGTCGCGTGGGTCACCCGCCGCGCGTCCGCCGCCGACGTCGCCAACCGGCTGGAGCTGTCGGTGCACCTGCTGCTGGACAACAACACGCGCTGACACCGATCGGTCGCGATCCGTCGCGGTAGTTGGGAACTCCCTGGCAGCCCGCTGTGAATTCCCTGTAGATCACCGGAATCCGGGATCCGGCTGCAACAAGTCGCGATCATGGCCGCGTTTCTGTGGTCATGAGAAGCAGGACGGCCGGCAAGGTCGTGCTCCCGGCCGCGGTGTTCGGCGCCGTGACCATGCTGATCTTCACGGTCCAGCACCAGCCGCGGGCGTCCTCGGCGAGCCCGGTCGTGCAGGTGAGCGCCCCGGTGACGTCGATGACCACCCCGGAGCCGTCGGCACCGCCGGCCACCCAGGCCGACCCGGCGCCCGCCGGGGACATCCCGCCGGAGTCGGAGCCGGCGGAGGACGACACCGTCGCCAGGCGGGTCCAGGACCTCGCGCAGGCGAGGGTGGCGAGCGCAGAGGTCGGGGTCGAGGTGTACGACCGGCAGACCGGCGTCGTCCTGACGCAGCTCAACGCCGACCGGCAGTTCTACTCGATGTCCGTGGTCAAGCTGCTGATCGCGCTGGACGTGCTGCGGGCGAGCGGGTGGGCCCTGCCGGCGGGCAGCACGCAGACCCAGCTGACCAGGATGATCACCGCCAGCGACGACGGCATCGCCAGCAGCCTGTGGGTCGCCCACGGCGGCACCGGCATCGTGACCCGCATGGCCAAGCTGATCGGGCTGACCGGCACCGAGCCGCCGTCGTCGGCAGGCCAGTGGGGATCGACGAAGATCACCGCCGCGGACGTGGTCAAGGTCTACAACTACATCGAGGACGAGCTGCCGCAGGCCAGCCGCGACCTGCTCTACGACGCGATGTACCACGCCTCCGAACACGGCTCGGACGGCACGGACCAGTACTTCGGGATCCCGGACGGGCTTCCCGGCACGACGTGGGCGATCAAGCAGGGCTGGGGCACCAGCGGTTCGGAGGCGGTGTACAACACGACGGGCCTGCTCGGCGCCGACGCCAGGTACGTCGTGGTCGTCCTGATCGCGGCGCCGTCCCGCTACTACCGCACCCTGCCGATGGCGCTCACCGCCGGCACCGCAGCCCTGCTGCCGCTGGTCAGCTGACGCGCGGCACGAGCGCGGCCAGCGCGTCCAGCCTGCGCAGGGTGTCGCCCTCCGACGCGGCGGGCAGGCCCAGCGTGACGCGCTCGGCTCCGGCCTCGGCGTAGGCGTCGAGCAGCGCCGGGTCCGGTGGCGCGGACGTCGCGGTCACCGGAACCGATCCGGCCTGCGCCACCTGCGCCGCGGCCGCTTCCGGATCGCGCAGGGCGTTGGGCAGCCAGCCCGCTTCCAGCCGCTTCGCGCGGTCCAGCGCCGCGGTGCTGTTGCCGCCGATGTAGACCGGCACCTCACGCGCGGGCTTGGGCCACTGGAACACCGGGTCGAAATCCACGTGCACGCCGTGGAACTCGGCCTCGTCGTTCGTCCACAATGTCCGGAGTGCCTGGATCTGCTCGTCCAGCAGCGCGCCGCGGGTGCGCGGGTCCGTGCCGTGGTTGCGCATCTCCTCGCGGTTCCAGCCGACGCCCACCCCGAACAGGAAACGCCCGCCGGACAACAGGTCGAGGCTCGCCACGGACTTCGCGGTGTGCAGGACGTCCCGCTGGATCAGCAGCGTGATGCCGGTGCCCAGCTTGAGCGTCGTGGTCGCGGCGGCCGCCGCGGTCAGCGCGACGAACGGGTCGAGCGCGCGGTAGTAGGCCCGCGCCATCTCGCCGCCGGCCGGGTACGCGGTCTCCCGGCTGACCGGGATGTGCGAGTGCTCCGCGACGAACAAGGCGTCGAACCCGCGGTCCTCGACCGCCTTCGCCAGGACGTCCGGCCGGGCGGTCTCGTCGGTGACGAACGTCGAAATCCCCAGTTTCACCGGTAGCCCTCCGCGAGGGCGGCGAGCTCGTCCAGCTTGGTGAGCGTCTCCGATTCGGGGCGGGTGCCGAGCATGAACGTCACGCGCTCCACCCCGGCCTCGGCGTACCCGGCCAGCGCCTCCTCGCTGCGGCCGGCGCCGAAGACGGTGAACGGGACGTCGGGGCGGCCCTGCTCGGCCAGCCAGGCGCGGACGCGCTTGATCTCCTCCGGTGGCGTGTGCGACCGCGGCATCCAGCCGTCGGCGTGGTTGAGGAGCCGGGTGAGCGCGGCCTCGCTCTCACCGCCGACGTAGATCGGCGGGTGCGGGCGCTGCACCGGCTTGGGCCACTGCCAGATCGGGTCGAAGTCGACGTGCTTGCCGTGGAACTCGGCCTCGTCCTGCGTCCAGATCGCCTTGAGCGCTTGGATCTGCTCGTCGATCAGGGCGCCGCGGGTGCGCGGCTCGGTGCCGTGGTTGCGCATCTCCTCGCGGTTCCAGCCCACGCCGACACCGAAGGCGACGCGGCCGCCGGAGAGCAGGTCGAGGCTCGCGACCTCCTTGGCGGTGTGGATGACGTCGCGCTGCACCAGCAGGGCGACACCGGTGAAGAGCAGCAGGTCGCGGGTCTCCGCCGCGGCCGCGGTCAGCGCCACGAACGGGTCCAGCGTGCGGTAGTAGACGCGCGGCAGCTCACCGCCGCCCGGGTAGGGGCTTTCCCGGCTGACCGGGATGTGCGAATGCTCGGCGAGCAGCAGTGAATCGAACCCGCGCTCCTCCAGCGCGCGGCCGAGCGCGCCCGGCCGGATGCCTTCGTCGGTGACGAACGTCGAGATCCCGAACTTCATGCTCCGACGTAACTCCCGGACCGGGGCGCGCTATTCCCGCTCGCGTCGTGTGCCGCGGACCTCACCCGGCCCCGGCCGCGGCGGCGACCCGCTCCCTGGCGCTCGCCGCGTCCGGGGCGGACAGGGCGAGCTGCGCGAGCTCCGCGCATTCGGCGGCGGTGTGGGCCGCGAGGGCGAGGCGGACGGCGGGCAGCGCGGACGGCGCCATCGACAGGCTCGTCACCCCGAGACCCACCAGCACCAGCGCCAGCAACGGATCGCTCGCCGCCTCACCGCAGACACCGACCGGTTTGCCCGCCGCGGTGCCCGCCGCACCCGTCAGCCGGACCAGCTCCAGCAGCGCGGGCTGCCACGGGTCGAGCAGGCCGGCCAGGTCACCGGCCATCCGGTCGGCGGCGAACGTGTACTGGCCGAGGTCGTTGGTGCCGATGCTGACGAAGTCGCAGGCGCCCAGGATCGCGTCTGCCCGCAGCGCGGCCGCGGGCACCTCGACCATCGTCCCGGCAATCGACAGCCCGTGCGCGCGGGCGGCGGCGGCGAACTCCGCGGCCTCGGCCGGTGTGGACACCATCGGCGCCATCACCCACACGTCGGCCGTGCTGGCGTCGCGGGCAGCGGCGATCGCGGTCAGCTGGTCCGCCAGCATCCGCGGGTGGCGCCGGGCCAGGCGCAGGCCGCGCACACCGAGCGCCGGGTTGGGCTCGTCGCCGTGGTCGACGAACGCGAGCGGTTTGTCCGCGCCCGCGTCGAGCGTGCGCACCACCACCTTGCGGCCGCCGAACGCCTGGAACACCTCGGCGTAGCTCCGGCGCTGCTCCTCGACCGACGGCTCGTCGGCCCGGTCCAGGTACAGGAACTCGGTGCGCAGCAGGCCCACGCCCTCCGAGTCGACGGCTGCCGCGGTCGCGAGGTCACGGGCCGCCCCGACGTTCACCAGCAACGCCACCGGAACGCCGTCCGCGGTCCGACCCGGGCCGCTGGAGGCCGCCAGCGCGGCAGCGTGCTCGGCCGCCTCGGCCTCCGCCGCCTCGACGAGCGAGTCCGGCGGGTCGACGACCACCTCCCCCGTCGCGCCGCGGACGAGCACCGGCGTCCCGTCGGTCAGCGACGCCGCACCGGCACAAGCCACGACCGCGGGGATGCCCAGCGATTTCGCCAGGATCGCCGTGTGGCTGGTGGGCCCGCCCAGCTCGGTGACGATCGCGCGCACCCGGTCCGCGTCGAGCACCGCGGTGTCGGCCGGCGCGAGGTCCCGTGCGACCAGGACGAACGGATGACCGGGGTCGGGCACGCCGGGCATCGGGACGCCGAGGATCCGCGCCACGGTGCGGTCCCGCAGGTCGTCGACGTCGGCGGCCCGCTCGGCGAGGTAACCGCCGGCCGCGGTGAGCGCGTCGCGGAACCCGGCGAACGCGTCGGCGACCGCGTGCGCCAAGCCCCGTCCGTCCTCCAGACGCGCCCGGATCCGGTCCACCAGCGCGGGATCGGCGACCATCATCGACTGCGCCAGCAGGACGTCCGCGGCCGCACCACCGGCCTGGGCCGAGCGTTCGTCGAGGAACGCGGCCACCTCGGCCAGCGCCGCACGCGCCCGCTCCACGGCGGCGGGCACGTCGGCTTCCGGCACGTCCGCCTCCGGCAGCCGCGGAGGTTCGGCGAGCCGGGCGACCGGACCGTGCGCGACGCCCGGGCTGACGCCGATCCCGGTCACCGGGCGGAGGACGACCTCACCCATCGTGGTTCGCCGCCACGATCGCGGCCAGCTCGTCGAGCGCCTGCTCGGCCTGCGGACCGTCGGCGCTGAGCACGACCTCGTCCCCGCCCCGGGCGCCGAGGCCGAGCACGGACAGGATGCTGCGGGCGTCGACGGGGTCGGCGCCGTCCTTGCCGATGCTCACCGGCACCGGCTGCGCGGCGGCGGCCTTGACGAACAGGGCGGCGGGACGGGCGTGCAGGCCAACGGTGGACCCGACGACGACACGGCGTTCCGGCATGGCAGTTCTCCTCGGGCGTCAGGCCGCGACGGCCTGGGTGGACGTTTCGGGGGTGGCCGCGGCCGGCGCGCGGTCGCGGCCGATGCTCTTGGCGAGCAGCACGCAGCCGCAGGTGACGACCGTGCCGATCGCGACGGCGAGCAGGAACAGCAGCGGGTTGCCGATGAGTCCGACCACCCAGATGCCGCCGTGCGGGGCAGGCGAGGTGGCGCCGAAGGCCGCGACCAGCGCGCCGGTGGTGGCGCTGCCGACCATCAGCGACGGGATGATCCGGAACGGGTCGCCCGCGGCGAACGGGATCGCGCCCTCGGTGATGAACGACAGCCCGAGCAGCCAGCCGGCCTGGCCCGCCTGCCGCTCCGCCGGGGTGAACCGGTTGCGGCGTACCAGGGTGGCCAGCGCCAGCCCCAGCGGCGGCGTCATGCCTGCCGCCATCACCGCGGCCATGATCACGTAGTTGCCGCTGGCGAGCGCGGCCAGGCCGAAGGTGTAGGCCACCTTGTTCACCGGGCCGCCCATGTCGAAGGCCATCATCAGCCCGAGCAGGGCGCCGAGCACCCACGCGCTGCCGCCGGACAGGCCGGACAGCCAGTCGCTCAGGCCGGTCTGCGCGGCCGCGATCGGCTCGCCCACCACGACGACCATGAGGAACCCGACGACCAGCGTGGACACCAGCGGGATCACCACGACGGGCATCACCCCGGCCACCCCGCGCGGCACCTTCAGCTTCTTCAGGCCCAGCGTGACCGCGCCGGCCAGCAGACCGGACACGAGACCGCCGAGGAACCCGGCGCCGGTCGCGGTGGCGAGCAGGCCGCCCACGATGCCGGGCGCGATGCCCGGCCGGTCGGCCATGCCGAACGCGATGAACCCGGACAGGATCGGCACGAGCATCTCGAACGCCAGCGACCCGATCTTGAACAGCACACCGGCGATCCCGGCCTGGCTCATCAGGTCGGACACGTTCTCGATGCCCGGGTAGGTGACGCCCTGGAAGTCGCCGCCGCCGACCTTGGCCGCGACCTCCGGGCCGCCGATCAGGAACGACAGTGCGATGAGGATCCCGCCCGCCGCGACGAAGGGGATCATGTAGGACACGCCGGTCATCAGCCACTGGCGCAACCGGGTGCCGAACCCCGCGGAAGCGTCCACCTTGGACGCCAGCTCGGGCGCGGACGGCGCGGCTGGGGCCGTGCCCTCCTCGGCCGCCTTGACGGCCTGCGCGATCAAGCCGGCGCCGTCGTTGATGGCGGCCTTGACCCCGGCCGTGACCGTGGGCTTGCCGGCGAACCGCTCCCGGTCCCGGACGTCGACGTCGGCGGCGAAGACCACGGCGTCGGCCTCGGCGATCCGGGCGGCGTCGAGCGGCGCGGATCCGGCCGCGCCCTGGGTTTCGACGAGCATCTCGTGCCCGGCGGCCTTCGCGGCCTGCTCCAGGGCCTCGGCCGCCATGTAGGTGTGCGCGATCCCGGTCGGGCACGACGTGACTGCCACGAACTTCATCGTCCGAGCACCTCCTGGCGGACGAGCTGGACGACGGCGTCCGCGTCGGGCGCGTCGAGCAGCGACTGGCGGAACGACTGGTGCACGAGGCGCCGGGCGAGCTGGGCGAGGATGGTCATGTGCTCCTCGCCGCCGCCTTCCGGGGCGGCGATGAGGAAGATCAGGCGGGCGGGGCCGTCGGAGGCGCCGAAGTCGACCCCGGCGGCGGACCGGCCGAACGCCAGCGTCGGTTCGGTGACGAACGCCGAGCGGGCGTGCGGGATGCCGATACCCCCTTCGATGCCGGTCGGCATCTGCTCCTCGCGCTTGCGGATGTCGGCGAGGAAGCCGTCCAGGTCGGTGACCCGGCCCGCGGCGACGAGCCGTCGCGCGAGCCCGGCGGTGACCTCGGCGCGGTCGGCGCCGGGGACGTCGAGGTCGACCAGATCGGCGGTGATGAGTTCGGCCATCGGTATCACTCCTTGAGTTCTCGGTCGGCGTCGACCGAAGGGTGGATCGTGACGCCGATGCGGGCGACATCGGCGGGTGCGGGCATCCGGCTGCCGGGCAGCGCCGCGGCGGCGGCGCCCCAGGCCAGTGCCCTGGCGAGGGCGTCCCGGCCGGCGCCGCCCGCGGCGAGGAACCCCGCGAGCAGCGCGTCACCGGCGCCGACGGTGCTGCGCGCGACCGGCACGGGCGCCTCCCCGTGCAGGGCGGCACCGTCGTCGACGAGCACCGCGCCGTCGGGCCCGAGGCTGGCCAGGACGGTCCGGGCGCCGCGCGACCGCAGCACCCCGGCCGCCACGACGGCGTCGCCGAGCGTGCGCACCGGCATCCCGGCGCACGCGGCCAGCTCCTCCCGGTTGGGTTTGACCAGGTCCGGCCCCTCGGCGAGGGACCGGTCGAGCGCCGAGCCGGACGAGTCGACCGCGACGCGCAACCCGGCCTCGTGACCGCGCCGGACCAACCGGGCGTAGGTGTCCCGCGGCGCGCCCGGCGGGAGGCTGCCGCAACCGGCGAGCCAGACCGTGCCGTCCTCGCACGCGCTGAGGGCCGCGTGCAGCAACGCTTCCGCGTCACCGTCGGAGCACAGCGGGCCGGGCAGGTTGAGCTTGGTGACCACGCCGTCCGGCTCGGCGAGGGTGATGTTCGTGCGGGTGTCGCCGCCGATGGGCACCTGCCGGACCGCGACCCCCTGCTCGTCGAGCAGTTCGGTGAGCCGCCGCCCGTCGGCGCCGCCGGCGAACAGCACGGCCGCGGTCTTGCGACCGTGCGCGGCCAGCGCCCGCGCGACGTTGACGCCCTTGCCGCCGGGGTCCAACCTGGACGGTCCGGCGCGCAGGACTTCCCCGCGCCGCAGGGCATCCACCTCGACGGTGTGGTCGAGGCTGGGGTTGGGGGTGACGGTGACGATCACGCCGCCACCATCCCGAGGCCGGCCGGAGCGGCGCGCAGGACTTCCCCGCGCCGCAGCGCATCCGCGTCGACTGCGTGCTCGAGGTCGGGGCTGGGAATCAAGGTGACGATCACGCCAGCACCACCTCGGGACCCGCCGCGCGCAGCTCCTCCGCAAGGCCGTCGTCCAGCCCGGTGTCGGTCACGAACTTGTCCACGTCGGACAGCTCGCCGAAGCGGGCGAGGCAGTCGTTGCCGACCTTGGTGTGGTCGGCGAGCACGACCGTGCGGCGGGCGGCGCGGATCATCGCGCGCTTGACCGCCGCCTCCCCGATGTCGGGCGTGGTGAGCCCGCGCTCGGCGGAGATGCCGTTGGTGCCGACGAACGCGACGTCGACGAAGGTGTCGGCGAGCGCGCGCAGCGTCCAGTCCTCCACCGCGGCGAGCGTGCGGCCGCGGACCCGGCCGCCCAGCAGCAGCACGGTGAGCTGCGGGCGGAGGGCCAACTGCGGGACGACCGACACGGCGTTGGTCACCACCGTCAGCTCCCGATCGGACGGCAGGATCTCGGCGAGCCGGGCCGTGGTGGTGCCCGCGTCGAGCAGGATCGCGCCCTCCTCGGGCACCTCGGCGAGAGCGGCCTTGGCGATGCGCTCCTTCTCGGCCGTCATCACCGCGTCGCGGTCGGCCAGGCCGGGCTCGAAGCCGAGCCGCTCGACCGGGATGGCCCCGCCGTGCACCCGGCGCAGCACCCCCTGGCGCTCCAGCACCGTCAGATCACGCCGCACGGTCTCCGTGGTGACCGCGAAGTTCGCGGCGAGCCACGACACGTCGACGCGGCCCAGGCTGCGGGCCCGCTCGACGATCTGCTGCTGACGCTCCTCTGCGTACATGTGGCTTCCTTGCCGTCGCCGTGTTGCTTTGTTTGGTTATATGTGGTTTCGAGTGGGATTGTCAAGGCATGAAAAAACTCCCCGCCGCGGGGGCACCGCGGCGGGGAGTTCTGCCCAGTTGACTAGATGTTGCGCCGGTACTGGCCGCCGACCTCGAAGAACGCCTCCGTGATCTGGCCCAGCGAGCACACCCGCGCGGCGTCCATCAGCACCCCGAACAGGTTCTCGCCGCGGGTGGCGGCTTCGCGGAGCGCCTTGAGGGCCTGCTCGGCGTCGTGGCTCTGCCGCTGCTGGAAGTCGGCCAGCCGCGTCAGCTGCGACTGCTTCTCCTCCTCCGTCGCGCGCGCCAGCTCGACCTCGACCTCGTCCTCCTCCGGGTGGGGGTTGCGGAACGTGTTCACCCCGACGATCGGCAGCGTGCCCTCGTGCTTGAGCCGCTCGTACAACATCGACTCGTCCTGGATGCGGCCGCGCTGGTAGCCGGTCTCCATCGCGCCCAGCACGCCGCCGCGCTCGGCGATCCGGTCGAACTCGGTGAGCACGGCCTCCTCGACCAGGTCGGTCAGCTCGTCGATGATGAACGAGCCCTGCAACGGCTGGACAGCCGACCAGGTGGCCCGGCGCGCCCACCTCGACCCCGCGACGCTGCTGCGCGAGTTCGACG
>NZ_JBEXTX010000027.1:0-75346 GCF_040614175.1 Amycolatopsis sp. NPDC006131 | reverse complement strand
TCCGCCGCCGCACACCCCCCCCCCCCCCCCCCCCGGTTTGGTCCGCCCCGCCCCCGCCCCCGGCGCGCGGCCCTCCCGGACCGCGCGCCCGACCGACTCCGGCCCAGCCCACAAGGTCGACGGCAACCCGCCTTCCCGGGCCAGCGCGGCCACCGCGCCGTTCCGCCCGGCGTCGGCGAGCAAGCGCAGCGCGCGGTACAGGTTGGACTTCCCGGTGCCGTTGACGCCGGTGACGACCGTCAGCCGGGACAACGGCAGCACCAGGTCCCGCAACGAGCGGTAGTTCTCGACGGCGAGGGTGGTCAGCACACCCCGACGCTACCCACGCGCACGCACGTGCGGCGGGATCGGCGCACCCGCGGGCATGTACGCGGCCGGGATGGGCTCGCCGAACGTGGTCTGGACCGGCACGACCCCGGCCCAGATCTCGTGGCTGTCCATGTCCTCCGGGTCGTCGATCGGTTCGCCGGCGCGGATCTTCACCGACGCCTCCGCGAGATCCAGCGCCAGCACCGAAACCGACGCCAGCTCCTTCGCGTTCACCGCCCGCGCGTGGTCCCACGAGCCCGGCGTGAGGTGCTCGGTCACGACGTGCAGCCCGTGCATCTTCTCCTCGCCCGTCACCAGGCGCGCGGTTCCGTGCACCACCGCGCTGCGGTAGTTCATGGAGTGGTTGTTGAGCGAGCGCGCGTAGACCAGACCGTCGAGCAGCGTGACCGTGACGCAGACGTCGATGCCGGTGGCCGCCGCGCGCAGGTTCCCGGCGCCCGTCGAGCCGTGGAAGTACAGGGTGTCGCCGTCGCGGCCGTAGCCGGTGGGCAGCACGACGGGGGAGCCGTTCAGCACGAGACCGAGGTGGCAGATCAGGCCGTCGTCGAGCACCTCGTACAGGCGCTCGCGATCGGTGGCCGCGCGGTCCTTCTTGCGGGTCAGAGTGCTGCGCGGGGTCGGCGAGAGCGTGGTCATGACTTCAGTGTCGAGGGTATAGTGGACTCCTGGTAGATCCACATTCGAGGAAAAACGAAAGGCCACTTCCGGTGTCCCAGCCCGCGACCGCGCTGCCCGTCACCCTCGACCGCGAGGCCGCGACGCCACTGGCCGTGCAGCTCGCCGACGCCCTGCGCGAGGCAGCGTCGACCGGTCACCTGCGCGGTGGCGACCGCCTGCCGTCCACCCGGGCCCTCGCCGCGCGGCTGGGCGTCAGCCGCACCGTCACCTCCGCCGCCTACGAGCAACTGCACGCCGAAGGCTGGATCACCGGGCGGCACGGTTCCGGCACCTACGTCACCACCTCACCACCCAGCGACCGGCCCGTCCACCGCGTCGTCCCGGGAGATGTGACGGAACCGGAGGAGCTGCTCGACCTCACCCCGGGCACGCCATGGGCGGCGGGCATCGACCGGGCCGCGTGGCGCCGGGCCTGGCGCGCCGCCGCCGACACGCCACCGCTGACCAGCGCGCACCGGGCCGGGCTGCCGGAATACCGGGCGGCGATCGCCGAGCACCTGCTGCGCCACCGCGGGCTCGCGGTCGGCACCGATTCGGTGCTGGCGACCGGCGGCACCACGGCCGCGGTGTTCGAGCTCGCCGGGGCCGTCTTCCGCGCCGGGGACACCGTCGCCGTCGAGGAGCCCGGCTACCAGCGAGCGGTGGAGGCGTTCCTGAGCGCGGGGCTCAAGGTGGTCGGCGTGCCGGTCGACGGCGAGGGCCTGCGCACGGACGCGATCCCGACCGGCGTGCGCGGGGTCTACTGCTCGCCCGCGCACCAGTACCCGATGGGGTCGCGGCTGAACGCGGCCCGCCGGGTGGAACTCGTCGAGCGGGCACGCGCCGAGAACATGCTGATCATCGAGGACGACTACGACGGCGAGCTGCGGTTCGACGTCGCGCCGCTGCCGCTGCTCGCCGCGCTCGCGCCGGACGTCGTGGTGCACCTCGGCACCACCAGCAAGATCCTCACGCCCACCCTCGGCGCGGGGTGGATGGTCGCGCCGGGCGCGGTCACGTCGTCCGTGCTGGGGCACCGCGACCGCACCGGAACGCGCCCGTCGCCCGCGGGCCAGCGAGTGCTCGTCGAACTCGCGCGACACGGTGACCTGGGCCGTCACCTGCGGAAACTGCGACGCGAGCTGTCCGAGCGGCGGGTGCTGCTGGTGTCGGCGCTGCGGGAAGCCGGAATCCCGGTGCTGGGCGACGACGCGGGCGCGCACCTGGTGGTGCCGTTCCCGTCGCCGGAGGTGGAGCGGGAACGCCTGGCGGCAGGCCGGGTGCGGGGAATCCGCCTGGACGGGCTGGCGCGGCACTTCGCCGGCACGCCGAGGGCCTTCGGCGTGGCGATCGGTTACGCGGGCTGTTCGCGGGAGGCGCTCAGCGGCGCGCTGGACACGCTGGTGGGCTTACTGCGCTGATCGGATCGGGGCAAGAGCCCGGTAGGGTGACGGCCCATGAGGAAGACGCGGGTGGCCGTGGTGTTCGGCGGCCGGAGCACCGAGCACACCATCTCGTGCCTGTCGGCGGGCAGCGTGCTGGCGCACCTGGACCGCGACCGCTTCGAGGTCGTGCCCATCGGGATCACCCGCGAGGGCGGCTGGGTGCTGGGCACCGCCGACCCGAAGACCCTCACCATCCAGAACCGGCAGCTGCCCTCGGTCGACGGCGGCCAGTCGCTGGTGCTGGCCGGCGACCCGACGCGGCGCGAGCTGGTCGTCACCGACCCCGGCGCCGAGGCGCTCGGCGGGGTCGACGTCGTCTTCCCCGTGCTGCACGGCGCCTTCGGCGAGGACGGCACGCTGCAGGGGCTGCTGGAGATGGCCGGGATCCCGTACGTGGGGCCGGGCGTGCTCGCCAGCGCCGCCGCGATGGACAAGGGCTACGCGAAGAAGCTGCTCGCCGCGGAGGGGCTGCCGGTCGGCCGCTACGTGGAGCTGCGCCGTGGTCAGTCCACTCTGGACGAAGCTGACCGGGAGCGGCTGGGGTTGCCGGTGTTCGTGAAGCCGTCGCGGGCCGGGTCGTCGATCGGCATCAGCAAGGTGACCGACTGGGCCGACCTGGACGCGGCGATCGCCCTGGCGCGCGAGACGGACCCGAAGGTGCTGGTCGAGGCGGCCGTGCCCGGGCGCGAGGTCGAGTGCGGCGTGCTGGAGTTCCCGGACGGCCGGGTGGAGGCGTCGCTGCCTGCCGAGGTGCGCGTGCTCTCCGACGACGAGTCCGCCTGGTACGACTTCGAGACGAAGTACATCGGCGAGGACGCGGAGCTGGACATCCCCGCCAAGCTGGACGATTCGGTCACCGAGAAGCTGCGCGCGCAGGCGGTGAAGGCGTTCGAGGCGCTGGACTGCCAGGGCCTGGCGCGGGTGGACTTCTTCGTGGGCCCGAACGGCGAGCTGACAGTGAACGAGGTCAACACCATGCCCGGCTTCACGTCGACCTCGGCGTACCCGAAGATGTGGCAGGTCACCGGCGTCGACTACCGCACGCTGCTGACGACGCTGATCGACACCGCGCTGGCCAGGGGCACCGGGCTGCGCTGACCTGCGGTTCGGGGGCTGCGCTCCCGGTCAGCCCGCACGTGCGGCGGCGCCCGTTGCAGAGGACCGGCGGCCGGTCAGCGGAACGGCCAGGGCAGCGCCTCGCGCGGGAGCGCCGGGTGTGCCGCGCCCTCCAGGGTCGCGCGGTCAGAAGCGCAGCGGCACGGCGGGCAGCGTGGCCGCCACGGTGTCCGAGATCTGCTGCAGCGGCCCGGTCCCCGCGGAGTCCGGCACCGTCAGCGCGACGTACACCGCCCGGTCCACCACGTACCACGTCGACGAACCCGGCCCCTCGACCGGCAGCCACTGCACGCCGCTGACCACGCGCAACTGGCTGGTCGGCGTCAGCTCCGGCGGTTTGCCCAGCCCGCAGCGCAACACGATCGACTCCGGCGACCCCCACGCGACCGTCGCCTCCGGGGCTGGCTCCGCGATCGTCCGGCGCGGCAGCGCGGTGCCCTTCGAGTCCAGCTGCGCGGGCATCGCCGGGATCAGCTGCGCGCACTCGGCCGAACCGGCCTGCGGCGCGTCCACCGGCACGAGCGCCAGCGGGCCCTCGCCGTCGCCGGAATCGCGCATCATCAGCCCGATGACCGCGACCCCGGCGGCCAGCACGACCACCAGCACGGCCGCGACCACGAGCCGCGCCCGCGGCGGAGCCCCGGTCTCGGTGTCCGCCATCGCTTACAGGTGCACCACGGGGCAGGTCAGCGTGCGGGTGATGCCCTCGACGCCCTGCACCTTCGCGACCACGAGCTGCCCGAGCTGGTCGACGTTGTCCGCCTCGGCGCGGACGATGACGTCGTAGGGACCGGTCACATCCTCGGAACTGGTGACGCCGGGGATCCCGGCGATCTCCGCGGCGACCGCGGCGGCCTTGCCGACTTCGGTCTGGATGAGGATGTATGCGTGGACCACGGCGCGCCCCTTCGTCTCCGGCGTCTAACTCAAGGTAGGAACGTGGTCAGAACCTACCGCACGGACCACGAATCTAGGTCATCCGACTATCGAGCGACCGAGGTGACGCATGTCAACCCACCAGGCATCCGACTCCGGCACGGTCGCCGGAATGGGTGAGTTCGGCCTCATCCGCGCCGTCACCGAGAATCGAAGACAACCCGCACCGACCCTCCTCGGCCCCGGTGACGACGCCGCCGTCGTCGCCGCGCCGGACGGGCGGGTCGTCGCCACCACCGACGTCCTGGTGCAGGGCGTGCACTTCCGGCTGGACTGGTCCACTCCGGACCAGGTCGGGCGCAAGGCGGTCGCGGAGAACTTCGCCGACGTGGCCGCGATGGGCGCGGTGCCCACAGCCGTCCTCGTCGGGCTCGCCTGCCCGCCGGACACGCCCGCGAAGGTGGTCCGGGAACTCAGCGACGGCCTGTGGGCGGAAGCACAACGCGCCGGGGCGGGGGTCGTCGGCGGCGACATGGTGCGCGCGGACCAGCTGGTGGTGAGCATCACGGCGCTCGGCGACCTGCAGGGACGTGAACCGGTGACGCGCTCCGGCGCGCGGCCGGGTGACATCGTGGCCGTGTCCGGGCGGCTCGGCTGGGCCGCGGCCGGCCTGGCCACCCTCGGCCGCGGGTTCCGCTCACCGGTCGCGGTCGTCAACGCCCAGCGCGCGCCGGAACCCGACTACGCCGCCGGGCCCGCGGCCGCGATCGCCGGCGCCACGGCGATGATCGACGTCTCGGACGGCCTCCTTGCCGACCTCGGGCACATCGCCGAGGCGTCGGGCGTCGGCATCGACGTCCGGACCGAGCACCTGGAGATTGACCGGAAACTCGTTGACGTCGGCACCGCGCTGGGTGCGGACCCGCTGACCTGGGTGCTGACCGGCGGCGAGGACCACGCGCTGGTCGCGACGTTCCCGTCGTTCGTCGACCTGCCCGAAGGTTGGCGGCGGATCGGCGCGGTCACGATGGCGGACTCGGGCGTGACGGTCGACGGTGAGGAGTACCACGGCGAAAGTGGCTGGGAGCACTGGCGCTGAGCCCGTTACGGTGACCCGTTGTGGACCTTCGCGTGGTTGCCTTCGACGATCCGGACGCGGTCAAGCTGATCGCCGCCGTGCAGCAGGAGTACGTCGTGCGCTACGGCGAGACGGACGCCACCCCGGTCGATCCGGCCGAGTTCGCGCCGCCGCTGGGGTTGTTCGTCGTCGCTTACCTGGACGGGGAGCCGGTCGCCTGCGGTGGCTGGCGCGTCCGCGGTGACGACGAGGCCGAGCTGAAGCGGATGTACGTCGCGGACGCCGCGCGGGGCAAGGGTTTCGCGCGTGCCGTGCTGGCGGAGCTGGAGCGGACGGCGCTCGCCGCGGGGCGCAGGCGGCTGGTGCTGGAGACCGGGCTGAAGCAGCCGGAGGCGATCGCGTTGTACCGGTCGTCGGGCTACACGGACGTGCCGGCGTTCGGCCACTACCGGGACGATCCGCTCTCGGTGTACCTGGGCAAGGACTTGGAGGGTTCGCGTGGCGATCTACGCGCTCGGTGAGCTGACCCCGTCGATCCACCCCACGGCGTTCGTGCACCCGGACGCCACGGTGATCGGCGACGTGCGGATCGGGCCGAACGCGTCGGTGTGGCCGCAGACCGTGCTGCGCGGTGACAACGGCTACATCGAGATCGGCGAGCGGTCGAACGTGCAGGACGGGTGCGTGCTGCACTGCACCGCCCAGGACCCGACGGTCCTCGGCCCGTCGTCGGCGATCGGGCACGCGGTGCACGTCGAGGGCGCGCGGATCGGCAGCGGGTGCCTGATCGCGTCGGGTTCGGTGGTGCTCAACGGAAGCGTCATCGAGGACGGCGCGATGGTCGGCGCCGGGGCGGTGCTGTCGTACTCGTCGCACGTGCCGTCCGGGCACATCGCGCTCGGCGTGCCCGCCAAGGTGCGGGAGAACAAGTCCTTCGGGCCGGAGAAGATCCAGCGCGTGGTGGACGGCTACGTCGAGCGGGCGCAGTGGTTCCGCGGCGCGCTGCGGAGAATCGACTAGGGCGGCGCACGACGGCGCGGCCCGGCAGCACGGGAGCCGCAGGCGCGAACACGGCGGCGGCGCGCCCTGTTGTGACTGCTGGGCGGGGAGCTTCGAGAGCTTCGCCCAGGGCCGTCGCCGTCCGTGCGGTCGTCGGTTCTGGGCGGCGGGGCACGGGAGCCGCGGCTGCGAGCGGGGTTGTGGCTGCCTCGGCCCGCGGCTGCCATGCAAGGGCAGCCCCGCGTCTGCGGCTAGGGCAGCTTCCAGTCGACCGGCTCGGCGCCCTGCCGCTGGAGCAGTTCGTTCGCGCGGCTGAACGGCTTCGAACCGAAGAAGCCGTTGCGCGCGGACAGCGGGCTCGGGTGCACCGACTCGATGCACGGCACGCCGCCGAGCAGCGGCTTCAGGCTGCGCGCGTTGCTGCCCCACAGGATCGCCACCATTGGCTTGCCGCGGGCGGCCAGCGCCTTGATCGCCTGCTCGGTGACCTCTTCCCAGCCCTTGCCCTTGTGCGAGTTGGGCGAACCGGGCCGCACGGTCAGCGACCTGTTGAGCAGCAGCACGCCCTGCTCGGTCCACGGCGTCAGGTCACCGTTGGACGGCGTGGGGTAGCCCAGGTCGTCGCAGTATTCCTGGTAGATGTTGATCAGGCTTTTCGGCAGCGGCCGCACGTCCGGGGCCACCGCGAAGCACAGGCCGATCGGGTGGCCGGGCGTCGGGTACGGGTCCTGGCCGACGATCAGCACCTTGACGTCGTCGAAGGGCTGCTGGAAGGCCCGCAGCACGTGCTCGCCGGCGGGCAGGTACCGGCGGCCGGCGGCGATCTCCGCACGCAGGAACTCGCCCATCGCGGCGATGCGGTCCGCCACCGGGTCCAGCGCCTTGGCCCATCCCGCTTCGACGATCTCGTGCAAGGGTTTCGCTGCCACGGCGGCGTACTTTAGCGGCACCCCGGGGGTCCAGGGGGCTTGCCCCCGGCGGGGGTGCGGGGGTTCGACCCCCGAAAGACACCGAGGCGCGAAAAAACGGCGAGCGCTCTCCGCGAGCACTCGCCGTCCCGGGCTTCGCGCCTCAGCCGCGAACGACCTTGCCGGCCTTCAGGCACGAGGTGCAGACGTTCAGCCGCTTGCGCTGGGACACGCCGATCTTGGCGTGCACAGTCTGGATGTTCGGGTTCCAGCGGCGGTTGGTACGCCGGTGGGAGTGCGAGACGGACTTGCCGAAGCCCGGTCCCTTGCCACAGACGTCGCACACGGCAGCCACGTCGAACTCCTTTGACGATCAGGGAAGACAAAACACGCCCGGCGCGGGCCGGACACTCGGACCATAGTAAACGACGGCTGTTCGCCGTCCCGCGACCGGGTCGCTACCCTGGCCTGACCAGGGAGGAGGTCGGCGGTGCGGGCTCTGGACGAGCATGCCATCACAGCGTGGGCGGCGGCCTGCGTGCACAGCCTGGAAGTGCTGTGCCCGGCCATCAACGGCATCAACGTCTACCCGGTCGCCGACTCCGACACCGGCTCCAACCTGCTGCACACGATGTCCGGCGCACACGCCCGCCTGACGGCCGAACCGGACACGGACAGTGCGGCCAAGGCACTCTCCGTGCTCGCCCGTGGCGCTGTCCTCGCCGCGCGCGGCAACTCCGGGGTCATCCTCTCCCAGGTCCTCCGCGGGCTCGCCGAAACCGCGGGCACCGTCCCCGAGCTGGACGGGCCGTCACTGGCGAAGGCCTTCGCGAACGCGCACCGCACGGCCACCGACGCCGTCGCGCGCCCGGTGCAGGGCACGATGCTCAGCGTCCTGCAGGCCGTGGCCCAGGCGGTCACGGACCCCGGCGACCTCACCGACGTCGTGGCGATCGCCGCGAAGGCCGCCTCCGAAGCCCTCGAACAGACCCCGCACCAGCTGCCGGTCCTGGCCGCGGCCGGGGTCGTGGACGCGGGCGCACGCGGGCTCGTCGCGGTCTTCGACGCGCTGGCCGGCGTGGTCACCGGCACCGAGACCCAGATCTCGCACTCCTGCGAGGCCCACGCCCACACCGAACCGGACGCGGAGCAGGCCCCGTACGCGTGGGAGGTCATGTACCTGCTGGAAGGCGTCGCCGACGCGGACGTCCCGGTCCTGCGCCGCACGCTGTCCGGCCTCGGCGACAGCGTCACCGTGGCCGGGGACGGCAGCGGGGCACACGCGGTCCACGTGCACTGCGCGGACATCGGCGCCGCCATCGAGGCCGGTCTCCGCGCCGGCCGCCCCAGCGGCATCCGCGTCGAACCGCTGATCACCCCGACCCCGATCGAGCCACCGTCCGGGCCGGACCGCGCGGTGGTCGCGGTCGTGCACGGCGAGGAGCTGGCGGAGCTGCTGCGCGAGGAGGGCTTCGCGGTGCTCGCGGTGCCGGACCACGCCACGCCGAGCGTCGAGGAGATGCTCGGCCTGATCACCGAGCGCGCGGCCGGTCACATCACCGTCCTCGCCGGCGGGGAGAGCCTGACCAGGGCCGCCGACGACGCCGCCGGCCACCCGATGATCGGCGACCGGGACGTGGTGGTCATCCCGTGCGCGTCCCCGGTCCAGGTGCTGTCCGCGCTGGCCGTGCACGACGCCGGACGCCGCGCGAACGACGACGTCGTGGCCATGGCCGAGGCCGCCGCGGCGACCCGGCGTGGCGAGCTCGTGGTCGCCGCCGAGGAGTCGATAACCTGGGTGGGACTGGCCCACGCCGGTGACCTGATCGGCTTCGTCGACGGCGAGGTCGTGCTCGTCGAACCGGCAGGCGCCGAGCCCGCCGAGGCCGCGATGGGCGTGCTGAACCGGATGCTGGCCGTCGGCGGCGAGCTGGTCACCGTGCTGACCGGCACCGCGGCGCCGTCCGGCCTGACCGGCGAGCTGCGGGAGCGGTTGCGGGCCGAGCGACCGGAGGTGGAGTTCGTGGATTACCCCGGCGGCCAGGCCGATGCCGTGCTGCTGATCGGTGTGGAGTGAACGCGTGACCGGACTGCGTGACAAGCTGCCCCCGCTGCTGGGCGCCAAGACCGCGAAGGCGCTCGCCGAGTCGCTGGACATCCACACCGTCGCCGACCTGCTGCGGCACTACCCGCGCCGGTACGCCGAACGCGGCGAGCTGACGAACATCGCCGGTCTGGAGATCGGCGAGCACGCGACCGTGATGGCGCGCGTCGAGAAGGTCAACCTGCGCCGCATGCGCAACAAGCCGGGGCACATCCTGGAGCTGGTCATCACCGACGGCCAGCGACGGCTGTCGTGCGCGTTCTTCGGCCGCCCGCACCAGCACGAGCGGCAGCTGCGGCTGGGTCGCACCGGGTTGTTCGCGGGCAAGGTCACCGCGTTCCGCAACACGCTGCAGCTGGCCAACCCCGAGTACCAGATGCTCGACGGCGACGACGACAGCGCGATGGACGACTTCGTCGGCGCGATCATCCCGGTCTACCCGGCGGCGGCCGGGATGCCGTCGTGGTCGATCGCGCGGTGCGTCCGCCAGGTGCTCGACACGCTGGAACGCGAAGAGGACCCGATGCCGCGCGAGCTGCTCGACAGCCGCGGCCTGATGGACCTGTTCGACGCGCTGCACAACATCCACCGCCCCAAGGACCACGACGCGCTGGAGGCCGCGCGGGAGCGGCTGAAGTGGGACGAGGCCATGGCGGTGCAGCTGATCTTCGCGCAGCGCCGGTTCTCCGCGGTGTCGCGGCCGGCGCCCGCCTGCGCGCGCACGAAGGACGGCCTGCTCGACGCCTTCGACCAACGGCTGCCGTTCGAGCTGACCGAAGGCCAGCGCGCGGTGGGCGAGGACATCGCCGCCGACCTGTCCGGCGAGCACCCGATGAACCGGTTGCTGCAGGGCGAGGTCGGCAGCGGCAAGACGGTCGTGGCGCTGCGGGCGATGCTCCAGGTGGTCGACTCCGGCCGGCAGGCCGCGATGCTGGCGCCCACCGAGGTGCTCGCCGCGCAGCACGCCCGGTCGCTGCGCGAGATGCTCGGCGACCTCGGCCAGGCGGGAGAGCTGGGCGCGGCGGAGAACGCGACGAAGGTGACGCTGCTGACCGGGTCGATGTCGACGAAGGAACGCAAGCAGGCGCTGCTGGACACCGCGAGCGGCGCGGCCGGGATCGTCGTCGGCACGCACGCGCTGATCCAGGACACGGTGTCGTTCGCCGACCTCGGGCTCGTGGTGGTCGACGAGCAGCACCGGTTCGGTGTCGAGCAGCGGGACGCGCTGCGCTCCCGCGCGGCCAACGGCGGCAGCCCGCACGTGCTGGTCATGACCGCCACGCCGATCCCGCGCACGGTCGCGATGACGGTGTACGGCGACCTGGAGACCTCCGCGCTGCGGCACATGCCGGTCGGCCGGTCGCCGATCAAGACGAGCGTCGTGCCGGTGGCGGAGAAGCCGGCGTGGCTGGACCGCGCCTGGCAGCGGCTGGTCGAGGAGGTCCGCAAGGGACACCAGGCCTACGTGGTGTGCCCGCGGATCGGCGACGAGCCCGCGTCGAACAACAGCGACCGCCGCCCGCCGCTGGCGGTGCTCGACGTCGCCGCCGAGCTGGAGAACGGTCCGCTGTCGGAGCTGCGGCTCGGGATCCTGCACGGCCGGATGCCGCCCGACGAGAAGGACGCCGTGATGCGCGCGTTCGCCGCGGGCAAGCTGGACGTGCTGGTCGCGACCACGGTGATCGAGGTTGGCGTGAACGTCCCGAACGCGACGATGATGGTGATCATGGACGCCGACCGGTTCGGGGTCAGCCAGCTGCACCAGCTGCGCGGCCGGGTGGGCCGGGGCAGCGTGCCCGGGTTGTGCCTGCTGGTCACCGAGACGCTGGACGGCACGGCGACGCGGGAGCGGCTGGCCGCGGTGGAGTCCACAACGGACGGCTTCGAACTGTCCCGGTTGGACCTGGAGCTGCGGCGCGAGGGCGACATCCTGGGCGCGGCACAGTCCGGCAAGCGGTCCGGGCTGAAGCTGCTGTCGCTGCTGCGGGACGAGGACGTGATCGCGGCCGCGCGGGAGCGGGCGCAGGAGATCGTGGGCGGCGACCCGGCGCTGGAGCGGCATCCCGGGCTGGCGCACATGGTGTCCGACCTGGTGGACTCCGAGCGCGCGGAGTACCTGGAGAAGACCTGACGCACGATCGGGCGACGGCCCGAGTTGTGCCTGATCCACAGCGGAGCAACGCTGAGGCGTGCTCAAGACTGGATTACGCGCGGTCATCGGTTCGGCACTGCTCGTCCTCGCCGCCGTGGCGCCGGCTTCGGCCGCGCCCGGCGCGCAGCAGAACCCGCCGAGCTGGGCCCTGGACCGGATCGACCAGCGCGACAAGGCCGTTGACCAGACGTACCACTACGACAGCACCGGCGAGGGCGTCACGGTGTACGTGATCGACACCGGTGTCGACGCGGCGCTGCCCGACCTGGCCGGGCGGGTCGACCCGGGCAAGGACTTCGTGGGCGGCACCGACAACCCGGCCGACGGCAACGGCGACGGCACGCGGATGGCCGGGATCGTGGCGGGCAAGGAGTTCGGCGTCGCGAAGGCCGCGCGGATCGTGCCGGTCAAGGTGCTCGACGACAAGGGCAACGGGCGGCTGAACAACATCATCTCGGGCATCGACTGGGTCACCCAGAACGCGAAGCAGCCTGCGGTCGCGGTGATCGGTTTCGGCGGCCCGGCGTCCGACGGACTGGACAACGCGGTGCGGCGGTTGATCGGCGTGATGCCGGTGGTCGCGGCGGCGGGCTGGTCGGGAGTGGACTCGTCGTTCTCGTCCCCGGCGCGGATCCCCGAGCTGCTGACCGTCGGCGCGGTCGACCGGACGGACGCCTTCGCGCCGAAGTCCAACTTCGGGCTGGGGGTCGACCTGCTCGCGCCCGGGGTGGACGTCCCGTCGACGGCGCCCGGCAGCACCGCGGCGACGCCCTTCTCGGGCACCTCGATGGCCGCGGCGTTCGTCGCCGGCGCGGCCGCGCTCTACCGGGAAAAACACCCCGACGACACGCCCGAGCAGGTCGTGAACGCGTTGATCAACAACTCCACGCCGGACGTGCTGACGGGCCTGCCGCAGGGCACCCCGAACCGGCTGCTGTATACGCGGTTCGATGAGTCCGCCCAGGAAGGCTGAGTCTCGACGTCGTTCGGGGCGCCACCACGGCGTCATCGCGGGGAGGCAGATCGTCGACGGTGATCTGGCCCTGCAGCAACTCGACGGCACGATCAGAGGTGATCCGGTCGGGCCCCCAGGCTTCCATGACGCCCGGCGCCCAGGCCCAGGTGCTCACGCGACCAGCGCGCGGCTTCCCGCGCAGCGGTTGGCCCGTCCACCTCGCCCGGGAACGTCAGCGGTCCGAGAGCCGGTAGCCGCCCCGGGGAGAGCTGAAAGCCGAAATACCCCGTACTTCTGTGCGGCATGCGCACGTCCCGGATGATGTCCATCACCCGGGACAGAACTCCCGACGAGCGGGATCGGCAGGGTAACGTCACAGCACTACCGATCCGTGAACAGGGAAGGACCGGGCATGTTTCGCAAGGTGCTGGTCGCCAACCGCGGGGAGATCGCCATCCGGGCGTTCCGCGCGGGCTACGAGCTGGGCGCGGGCACAGTGGCGGTGTTCCCCCACGAGGACCGCAACTCGCTGCACCGTCTGAAGGCCGACGAAGCCTACGAGATCGGCGAGCCGGGACACCCGGTCCGCGCCTATCTCGACGTCGAGGAGATCGTCGGCGCCGCGCGGAAAGCCGGCGCGGACGCGGTCTACCCCGGTTACGGATTCCTGTCCGAGAACCCCGATCTCGCGCGCGCGTGCGAGGAAGCCGGCATCACCTTCGTCGGCCCGAGCGCGGAAATCCTGGAACTGACGGGTAACAAGGCACGCGCCGTGGCGGCCGCCCGCGACGCCGGCGTGCCGGTGCTCGGCTCGTCCCAGCCGTCGACCGACGTCGACGAGCTGACCGCGGCCGCCGAGGAGATCGGGTTCCCCGTGTTCGTCAAGGCCGTCGCCGGTGGTGGCGGCCGCGGGATGCGCCGCGTCAACGACCCCGCGCACCTGCGTGAGTCGGTCGAGGCCGCGATGCGCGAGGCCGAATCGGCCTTCGGCGACCCCACCGTGTTCCTCGAAAAGGCTGTCGTCGACCCGCGGCACATCGAGGTCCAGATCCTCGCCGACGGCGCGGGCAACGTCATCCACCTCTTCGAGCGCGACTGCTCGGTGCAGCGGCGGCACCAGAAGGTCATTGAGCTGGCCCCGGCGCCGAACCTCGACCCCGAGCTGCGCGACCGCATCTGCAACGACGCCGTCGCATTCGCCCGCAAGATCGGCTATCGCAACGCGGGCACCGTCGAGTTCCTGCTCGACAAGGACGGCAACCACGTCTTCATCGAGATGAACCCGCGCATCCAGGTCGAGCACACGGTGACCGAGGAGGTCACCGACGTCGACCTGGTGCAGTCGCAGCTGCGCATCGCCGCCGGCGAGACCCTGGCGGACCTCGGCCTGTCCCAGGAGAAGGTCTACCTGCGTGGCGCGGCCATGCAGTGCCGCATCACCACCGAGGACCCGGCCAACGGGTTCCGCCCGGACACCGGCATGATCAGCGCCTACCGCTCGCCCGGCGGCTCCGGCATCCGCCTCGACGGCGGCACCGCGTTCGCTGGCACCGAGATCAGCGCGCACTTCGACTCGATGCTGGTGAAGCTCACCTGCCGCGGCCGCGACTTCAAGACCGCGGTGGGCCGCGCCCGCCGTGCCCTCGCGGAGTTCCGCATCCGCGGCGTTTCCACGAACATCCCGTTCCTGCAGGCCGTGCTGGACGACCCGGACTTCGCGGCCGGGCGCGTCACCACCTCGTTCATCGAGGAGCGCCCGCACCTGCTGACCGCGCGGCACTCGGCCGACCGCGGCACGCGCCTGCTGACCTACCTCGCCGACGTGACGGTCAACAAGCCGCACGGCGAACGCCCGCGGCTGATCGACCCGACGACGAAGCTGCCGTCGCTGCCCTCGGGCGAGCCGCAGGCCGGGTCGAAGCAGAAGCTGACCGAGCTGGGCCCGGAGGGGTTCGCCCGCTGGCTGCGGGAGTCGCCGACGCTGGGTGTCACGGACACGACGTTCCGCGACGCGCACCAGTCGCTCCTCGCGACCCGCGTGCGCACCAAGGACCTGCTGGCCGTCGCGCCGGTCGTGGCGCACACCCTGCCGCAGCTGCTGTCGCTGGAGTGCTGGGGCGGCGCGACCTACGACGTCGCGCTGCGGTTCCTCGCCGAGGACCCGTGGGAGCGGCTGGCGCAGCTGCGTGAAGCGGTGCCGAACATCTGTCTGCAGATGCTGCTGCGCGGCCGCAACACCGTCGGCTACACGCCGTACCCGACCGAGGTGACCAACGCCTTCGTCGAGGAGGCCACCAACACCGGCATCGACATCTTCCGCATCTTCGACGCCCTCAACGACGTCGAGCAGATGCGCCCGGCCATCGAGGCCGTGCGGGAGACCGGGAAGGCCGTCGCCGAGGTGGCGCTCTGCTACACCTCGGACCTGTCCGACCCCGGCGAGAAGCTGTACACGCTGGACTACTACCTCAAGCTGGCCGAGCAGATCGTCGGCGCCGGGGCGCACGTCCTGGCGATCAAGGACATGGCCGGCCTGCTGCGCGCGCCCGCCGCGGAGAAGCTGGTTTCCGCGCTGCGCAAGGAGTTCGACCTCCCGGTGCACATCCACACCCACGACACCGCGGGTGGTCAGCTGGGCACCTACCTCGCGGCGATCAACGCGGGTGCGGACGCGGTCGACGGCGCGGTCGCGTCGATGGCCGGGACCACCTCGCAGCCGTCGCTGTCGGCGATCGTCGCGGCCACCGACCACTCGGCGCGGCCGTCCGGGCTGAGCCTGCGCGCGGTCGGCGACCTGGAGCCGTACTGGGAGATCGTGCGCAAGATCTACGCGCCGTTCGAGGCGGGCCTGGCCTCGCCGACCGGCCGCGTGTACGACCACGAGATCCCCGGCGGCCAGCTGTCCAACCTGCGCACGCAGGCGAAGGCGCTGGGCCTTGGCGACCGCTTCGAGGAGATCGAGGCGATGTACGCGGCGGCCGATAAGATCCTGGGCCACCTGGTCAAGGTCACGCCGTCGTCCAAGGTGGTCGGCGACCTCGCGCTGCACCTGGTCGGCGCCGGTGTCGAGCCGGAGAAGTTCGAGGCCGAGCCGAACCGCTACGACATCCCGGACTCGGTGATCGGGTTCCTGCGCGGCGAGCTGGGCGACCCGCCCGGCGGCTGGCCGGAGCCGTTCCGCACCAAGGCGCTGGAGGGCCGCGCCGAGCCCAAGCCGGTCGCCGAGCTGTCCGCCGAGGACCGCGAGGGGCTGGCCAAGGACCGTCGCGCGACGCTGAACCGCCTGCTGTTCCCCGGGCCGACCAAGGAGTTCGAGGAGCACCGCCGCGCCTACGGCGACACCAGCGTGCTGCCCAGCAAGGACTTCTTCTACGGTCTGCGCCCGGGCGAGGAGTACGCCGTCGACCTGGAGCCCGGCGTGCGGCTGCTGTTCGAGCTGGAAGCGGTCGGCGAGGCCGACGAGCGCGGCATGCGGACCGTGATGGCCACGCTGAACGGCCAGCTGCGCCCGATCCAGGTGCGCGACCGGTCGGTGGCCGCGGACCTGCCCGCCGCGGAGAAGGCCGACAAGTCCGACCCGAAGCAGGTCGCCGCGCCGTTCGCGGGTGTGGTCACGCTGTCGGTGGCCGAAGGCGACGAGGTCGCCGCGGGCGCCACGGTGGCGACCATCGAGGCGATGAAGATGGAGGCCGCGATCACCGCGTCCGAGTCCGGGAAGGTCGCCCGCCTGGCGATCAACTCGGTCCAGCAGGTCGAGGGCGGCGACCTCCTGATCGTGCTGGAGTAAAACCGCGTGCGGCGGCACCCGTGCCGTCGTTAGGGTCGGCGCCGTGCTGATCCAAGCGGTGCCGCAGTGGCAAGGGGCCCGGACACCCCGGGCGGGCGATCTGCCCGCGGGGTGCCGGGCCCTTTCCGCGTTCGCGGCGGAGGTTCTCGGGGCACCGGTGCGCGAGGTGCGTTTGGAGGCGGGCGAAACACCCGTCGTGGAGGGCGTCGCGAACCGGGAAGCGTTGCTGGACAACAAGAAGCGGCACGCCGAAGCGCTCGCCGACGGCCCGGTGCTCACCGTCGGCGGGGACTGCGCGGCCGACCTGGTGCCGGTCGCCGCCGCCCGCGCCCGGCACGGTGAGCGGTTCGGCGTGGTGTGGTTCGACGCGCACGCCGACCTCAACACCCCGGCCAGTTCACCGTCGGGCGCCTTCCACGGGATGGTCCTGCGGTCGCTGCTGGGCGACGGCGATCCCGCGTTCGCGGCCGCGCCCGCGCTGGAGCCGGGCCGCGCGGTGCTCGTCGGCGCCCGGGCGTTGGACCCGGCGGAACGGGACGAAATCGAGGCGGGCCGGGTCCGGCTGGTTACGGGAGAACCGTCGCGGATTGTCGCGGAAGTCCGCGATGCCGGTATCGAACGGCTGTACGTCCATGTTGATCTCGACGTTCTGGACCCGTCCGCGTTCGCCGGAATGGACTACCCGGAACCCGATGGGATGAGCGTGACGCAGCTCGTCGACGGGCTGCGCGCGCTCGCGGAGTTCGAGGTCGTGGGCGCGGGCGTCACCGAATGCGTTTCCGGCAAACGGGAGGAACTGGCGATTCTGGCACCCGTGCTGCACACCATTGGTGAATTACTTCGCTAATACAAGCGATTTCGCGCGGCGCGTGCTTGAATGAGGTTCGTGGGTAGCGCAGGCGGAGTCGCCGGCGCCGTTGGTGAACTCCTGCACACGGCGCTCGGCCAGGTTGTCCCGATCCGGATTCGTTGCTGGGACGGCAGTGAAACCGGCCCGCCGGACGCGCCGGTCCTGCACATCAGGCACCGCCGGGCGCTGCGCCGGCTGCTGTGGGCGCCCAACGAACTCGGCGTCTCGCGGGCGCACGTCGCGGGCGAGCTCGACGTCGAGGGGCCGTTCGTGGAAGCCCTGGAACGGCTGCACGACCTGGTCTACGACGTCGACTTCGACGTGGACCTGACGTGGTCACTGCGCCGCGACCTCGCGAAAGCGGCGCTGAAGCTGGGCATCGTCGGGTTCCCGCCGAAGCCGCCGCCCGAGGAGATCAAGCTCGCCGGGCGCATGCACTCCCGGCGCCGCGACGCGGCCGCCATCTCGCACCACTACGACGTCGGCAACGACTTCTACGCGCTGGTGCTCGGGCCGTCCATGACGTACTCGTGTGCGGTGTGGGCGAAGCCGGAGACCACGCTGGAGCAGGCGCAGACCGCGAAGGTCGACCTGGTCGCGCGCAAGCTCGGGTTGCGCGAAGGCATGCGAGTGCTCGACGTCGGCTGCGGCTGGGGCACGTTCGTCATCCACGCGGCCAAGGAGTACGGCGCGCACGCGGTCGGCGTCACGCTGTCGCAGGCGCAGGCCGACTTCGCCCGCAAGCGGGTCGCCGAGGAGGGGCTGTCGGACCTGGTGGAGATCCGGGTGCAGGACTACCGCGAGGTGTCCGACGGGCCGTACGACGCGATCTCCAGCATCGGAATGGCCGAGCACGTGGGCGCGTCGATGCTGCCGGTGTACGCGAAATCGCTGTTCGAGCTGCTGCGCCCGGAGGGACGGCTGCTCAACCACGCCATCTCGCGGCACCCGTCGGTGCCGCCGCGCGACCAGAAGACGTCGTTCATCGACCGGTACGTCTTCCCGGACGGCGAGCTGGAGCCGGTCAGCGTGATGGCCGGCGCGCTCGAAGAGGCCGGCTTCGAGGTGCGTGACGTCGAGGCGCTGCGCGAGCACTACGGGCGCACGTTGCGCGCGTGGGTCGCCAACCTGGAGGCGAACTGGGACGAAGCCGTTCGCCTGAACGGCGCCGGACGGGCCCGCGTGTGGCGGCTGTACATGGCCGCGTGCGCGCTGAGCTTCGAAAGCGGCGCGATCGGGGTGAACCAGATCCTCGCCGTGAAGCCGACGGCGCGCGGCGGCAGCGGGATGCCGCCGGTGCGCAGCGCCTGGCTGTCCTAGTCGCGGGCGAGGCCGGCCACCAGCTCGTAGGAGCGCAGGCGGTCGGCCTCGCCGTGGACCATCGTGGTGATCATGATCTCGTCGGCGCCGGTGTCCGCGACCAGCGTCTCCAGGCCCTTCCGGACGGTCGACGGCGAGCCGTGGATCGTCGTGCCGAGGCGCTCGTCCACGAAGTGCCGGTCGATGTCCGAGTACGGGTACTCGGCGGCCTCCTCGGGTGACGGCAGCGGGATCGGGTTGCCGCGGCGCAGCTGCAGGAACTGCAGGCCGCTCGGCCCGGCCAGCCACCGCGCCTGCTCGTCGGTGTCCGCGCAGATCACCGCCGCGCCGAGCATCACGTAGGGCTCGGACAGCGCCTCCGACGGCCGGAACGACTCGCGGTACAGCTCGACCGCCGGGATCGTGTTGCGCGCGCTGAAGTGGTGGGCGAACGCGAACGGCAACCCGAGCGAGCCGGCCAGCCGCGCGCTGAACCCGCTCGACCCGAGCAGCCACACCGGCGGCTTGTACCTCGGCACCGCGCGCACCGCGCCCGCGCCGTCGAAGTAGCCCATCAGCTCGGTCAGCTGCTCCGGGAAGTCGTCCGCGCCGAGCGCCTGCGGGGACCGGCGCAGCGCGAGCGCCGTGCGCTGGTCGGTGCCGGGGGCGCGGCCGATGCCGAGGTCGATGCGGCCGGGGTGGAAGGCCTCCAGCATCCCGAACTGCTCGGCCACCACGAGCGGCGCGTGGTTGGGCAGCATGATGCCGCCGGAACCGACGCGGATGGTCTCGGTGGCCGCCGCGACGTGGCTCATCAGGACGGTCGTCGCCGAGCTCGCCACGCCGGGCATGTTGTGGTGCTCGGCCACCCAGAACCGGCGGTAGCCGAGCCGCTCGGCGTGCCGGGCCAGCTCGACGGACCCGCGGAGCGCGGTGCGCGCGTCTGCGCCGCTCGGGATGGGGGACAGGTCCAGCACGGACAACGCGACATCGGACAGAGGCTTCACGGCAACGTCCAACGCGGCCCTGGCCGCGGCTCTTCCCGGTTTTGTCCCACCCCTCGGCGATGGTCAGCAGACACCGCCGGGCGTGGCAGGGAACAGAAGATCCCAGGGCCGCGCGCTTACCACGGCCGGGCTTCGCATCCCCGCGGTGACATCGGATCGCACGCTCCGGCTCGCACGCGCTGTCCTGGGCACCCCGGGGTCGCTTCCCCACGCCTGCCGCGGGTTCAATGGCGGGCCTCACTCTGCGCAGGGCGGTGGCGAGCGCGGCGTCGCGGGAGGACGCGTTGCCGATCTTCACCGGCGCGCGCATGTGGAGCCGACAAGTGACCCGCACAGCGGGGGGATCGGAGCAGGTGGGCAAGGCGAGCGTCTCCGGCGGCCGGCTGAGCGCCATCCACCAGGCGCGCTACCTGCTCGACGCGCTGCGGCCGTTCGCGGGGCGGACGGTGCGGATCGAGCACCAGGAGGGGCTGCGCCCGATGGTGTTCAATCGCCCCGCCGGACGGCGGCGCGGTTGAACACCGTCGGGGTCGTCCCGATGCGTGGGTGCGTGCTACGAGCCGGGGACCGAGCCGATCGCGGGCGGGGACGGTACGCCGCCGGTCACGACCGTGCCCAGCGTCTCCTGCCAGGCCCGCTGCCACAGCCCGGCGGCTTCGATCTTGCGCAGCCACTCGTTGACGAACCGCTTGAAGGAGTCGTCGTCGAGCTTGAGGCCGATGCCGTACGGCTCGCTGGTGAACGGCTGCCCGCTGATCTGCAGCTTCGAGTCCAGTTGCGCCTCGCCGGCCAGCACGGTCAGGTCGTGCACGTACGCGTCGCCCTTGCCCTGCTCCAGCGCCTGCACGCACTCCTCGGCGGTGCCGAACGTGGTGATCTTCGCGCCCGGCGCGCGCTGCTGGATCGCCGCGACGCTGGTGGTCCCGGCGACCGCGAGGACGGTCTTGCCGTTGAGGTCGCCGGGGTCGTCGATGCCGGTGGTGCCCTTGAGGGTGGCGATCGCCTGCCCGGACAGCAGGTACGGCCCGGCGAACGCGACCCGTTGCGCCCGCTCCGCGGTGATCGTGTAGATCCTGATCACCGCGTCCACCGTGCCCGTTTTCAGCATCGCTTCCCGGGTTTCCGGTGTGGTCGTCACGATGTTGACGTTCGGCCTGCCGATGATGTATTTCGCGAGCATTTTTCCAAGTGTCGCGTCGAATCCGTCGGTGCTTCCGGTGATCGGATTCCGCTGCGACAGCAGGGGCAGGTTCTCGTCGCCGCCGATGACCAGCGTGCCGCGGGCCTTGATGGCCTGCGCCGTCGGACTGGCCGCCAGATCCGCGTCGCTCGCTACCGGCGCTTCGCCGATGACGCCCTGACCAGCCGAAATCTCGCCGCCCGTGCTCGCGTCGTCGCCGCCCGTACAGGCGACGCCCGTCGTGAGCAACGCCGCGGCGAGGCCGATCGAGGCCGCCGTACGGCGCGCAGCACGCACCCAACCTGCCATGAGGTGCTCCATCCACAGTCCCGTGACACCACGAAGAGACGATCGGTCTCGCCGTGCATGGTAATTGCCCGGGAAATGGCGGGGGCTAACGAAGGCGTTGCGTTTTTCGTGATTTATTCCGCAGGCAGCCACTCGTCGTCGGAGGCCACGACCGTCAGCTGCTGCGTCGCGCGGGTCAGCGCGACGTAGAGCACGCGCCGCCCGGTGAGCGACTCGGTGATCAGCTCGGTCGGCTCGACCAGCACGACGGCGTCGTACTCCAGGCCCTTGGCGTCCAGGCTGCCGACGACCTTGAGCCGTTCGTCCGCCTGCCCCCGCACCCACGCGCCGACCTCGGCGACGCGGTCCATGGCGCACACCACGCCGACCGTGCCCTCGACCGCGTCCAGCAGCTCCTTCGCCGCCGCCGGCACCGCGCTCTCCACGCTGCCGCGCTCGACCAGCCGCACGTCCGGCTCGATCCCGGTGGTCCGGACCGCGCGTGGCAGCTCGCCCTCGGCCGCGTGCCCGGCGACCACGCGGGCGGCCAGGTCGAAGATCTCCGCCGAGTTCCGGTAGTTGGTGCGCAGCGTGTAGCGGCGGACCGGGGTGCGCGCGCCGAACACCTGCGTCCGGGCCTGCGCGGCCTCCTCCGGATCCGGCCACGAGCTCTGCACCGGGTCGCCGACCACCGTCCAGCTGGCGTACTTGCCGCGCCTGCCGACCATCCGCCACTGCATCGGCGAGAGGTCCTGCGACTCGTCGACCACGATGTGCGAGTACTCGTCGTAGTGCTCCGGCCGGTGCGGCTTGCCCTGCGACCCGCGCTCCGGCGGCGCCGCGTCCAGCTCGATCTGCTGCGCCCGGCGACGGCGCTTGGGCGGCGGGCCGACCAGCACGCGCAGCTCGTCCAGCAACGCCACGTCGGCGACCGTCCACTCCCGCTCGGGGTCGGCGAACGAGGCGGCCAGCAGGTCGACCTCGGCCGGGGTCAGCACACCGCGCGCCGCCTTGGTCAGGCGCCGCGGATCGCCCAGCCACCGCAGGATCTCGCCCGGGTACAGCACCGGCCACCACACGACCAGGAAGCGGTGGAAGTCGATCCGCTCGCCGAGGTCGTGGATCACCTCGGCGCGCTCGATCGAGCGGCCGTCGGCGCGCGCGTTCTCCTCGGCCCGGTCGGCCAGCGCCTCCAGCAGCGCCTCGGCCGCCCGCACGCGCGAGCGGTTCGGCGGCCCGCCGTGGCCGTGCACCTTGCGGCGGACCTTCTCCAGCTCCTTGCGGTTGAGCTTGAGGACGTCGCCCTTGTAGACGATCCGCATCTCGTCGGGCACGTCCGGCGGCGTGTCCCGCAGCGCCTTCGCCAGCACCTTGCGCATCCGCAGCGAGCCCTTGATCGCGGCGAGCGGCGCCGGGTCCTGCCGGTCGGTGCTGATGCCGTCGAGCACCGCGCCCAGCGCGCGCAGCTCGACGTTCGTCTCGCCCATCGACGGCAGCACGCGCGAGATGTAGTTCGTGAAGACCCCGGACGGCCCGACCACCAGCACCCCGGCCCCGCCGAGCTGGCGGCGGTACCGGTACAGCAGGTAGGCCGCGCGGTGCAGCGCCACGGCGGTCTTGCCGGTGCCGGGGCCGCCGGTGATTTCCGTGACACCGCGCCACGGCGCCCGGATGACCTCGTCCTGTTCCTTCTGGATGGTCGCGACGATGTCGCGCATCTTGTCGCCGCGCGACCGGCCCAGCGCCGCCATCAGCGCGCCCTCGCCGACCACCTGCATGTCGTCGCCGACCGCGTCCGGGATCAGCACGTCGTCGTCCACGTCGAGCACGGTCTGCCCGGAGCAGCGGATGACGCGGCGGCGCACCACGTCCATCGGCTCCTCGGCGGTGGCCTGGTAGAACGCGGCGGCGGCCGGGGCGCGCCAGTCGGTCACGAGGTTGTCGAACTCGGCGTCGCGGATGCCGAGGCGGCCGACGTAGATCTTCTCGCCGGTGGTGTGGTCGAGCCGTCCGAAGACCAGGCCCTCGTACTCGGCGTCCAGGGTCTGCAGCGTCTGGGTCGCGTGGTGGACCATCATGTCGCGCTCGAACAGCATCGAGGCCTGCTCGAAAACGGCTTCGCGCTGGGCGCCGTGGCCGATCTCGTAGCCCTTGGCACGCATCGCCTCCGCCTGCGCCCGGAGTTCGGCGAGCCGGGTGTAGACGCGGTCCACGTGGTGTTGTTCGATGGCGATCTCGGCCCGTCTGACCCGAGGTTCCGACACGCAGCGCTCCTACAGCTCACTCGCCGGCAACAGGAAGATTGACTCTACGCGTGCCCCGCGGGCCGTTCACCGGGTCCTGGGCAAAACACCGCGCAGAACACAGCGCGATGATGGGGCTGTGACGAGGATCGTGGCCGGGGCGGCGAGCGGGCGGCGGCTCAAGGTGCCGGCGCAGGGCACGCGGCCGACGTCCGAGCGCGTGCGGGAGGCGTTGTTCAACGCGCTGGAGGCGGCGGGCGAGCTGACCGACGCGCGGGTGCTCGACCTCTACGCCGGTTCCGGCGCGCTGGGGCTGGAGGCGCTCTCGCGGGGCGCGGCGGACGCGGTGTTCGTCGAGTCCGACCGGCGTGCGGTGCAGGTCCTCAAAGCCAACGTGAGCGCGCTCGGGCTGGGCGGTTCGGTGCGCTCCGGCCCGGTCGAGACGGTGCTGGCGCAGCCCGCCGACGAGCCGTTCCACCTCGTGCTGGCCGATCCGCCCTACTCGGTGGGCGCGGAGAAGATCGGCGCGGTGCTGGCCGCGCTGGGCGCTGGCGGGTGGATCGCCGAGGACGGGCTGGTGATCGTCGAGCGGGCGCTGCGCGACGGCGAACCGGACTGGCCCGCCGGGTTCGCGCCGCTGCGCACCTCGCGCTACGGCGACACGGCCTTGTACTGGGCGGAGTACGTCACTTCACCGCGCCACGGCGGGTAGAGCTTGATAGCGTCCGCCACATGCGGCGTGCGGTGTGTCCAGGCTCCTACGACCCGGTGACCAACGGCCACCTCGACATCATCGAGCGGGCGGCGAAGCTGTTCGACGAGGTCGTGGTCGCGGTCATGATCAACAAGTCCAAGAAGGGCATGTTCACCATCGAGGAGCGGCTGGACATGCTGCGCGAGATCACCGCGCACCTGCCCAACGTCCGCGTCGATTCGTGGCACGGGCTGCTCGTGGACTACTGCAGGCAGCACGACATCGCGGCGATCGCCAAGGGTCTGCGCTCGGTCAGCGACTTCGACTACGAGCTGCAGATGGCGCAGATGAACCGGGAGCTCTCCGGCGTCGAGACCCTGCTGATGTCGAACAACCCGGCCTACGGCTTCGTGTCCAGCTCGCTGGTCAAGGAGGTCGCCACCTACGGCGGCGACGTGAAGAACCTGGTGCCGGACGTGGTCTTCGAGCGGCTCACCGCGAAACTCGCCGAACGCGCCTGATCGGGCGACGACTTTCGTCGGGACTTCGGGCTCGTTCACCTGACGGCCCCCTACGGGTAACGCGTTCGGGCTACGGTCCGAAAATGACCAACATCACGAAGTCCCGGGTGGCCGGTGCGCTGCTCGCGGTCGTCCTCACGTTGTTCACCGGGTTCGGGCCGACCGCTCCCGCCTCGGCCGCGCCGCTGTCCACCGCTCAGGCCGAGTGTGGCGACACCTCCGGCTTCACGGTGGTCGCGCTGTCCTCGCTGCCCGCCGAGGCCACCGACACCTACGAGCTGATCCAGCAGGGCGGCCCGTACCCGTACGAGCAGGACGGGACGGTCTTCCAGAACCGCGAGGGGCTGCTGCCCGCCTGCGCGAGCGGCTACTACCACGAGTACACCGTGGAGACGCCCGGCAGCGACGACCGCGGCGCGCGCCGCATCGTCACCGGCTCGGCGGGGGAGTACTTCTACACCGGCGACCACTACGCGAGCTTCGACCTGGTGGACGTGAATTCCTGACGGTTCCCCTTGACACGCCCGGTGACGCAGCGTTCCCCCCTTTCCCCGGAGAAACGGGCAGACTTGTGGTCAAGCCGGATGGGGAAAGGCCACCTAGGGAGTCGCTGTGTACCGGGTGTTCGAGGCGCTGGACGAGCTCGTCACGATCGTGGAAGAGGCACGCGGGGTGCCGATGACGTCCAGCTGCGTGGTTCCCCGCGGGGACGTCCTCGAACTGCTCGACGACGTGCGCGACGCGCTGCCCCGCGAGGTCGACGACGCGCAGGACGTGCTCGACCAGCGCGACGAGCTGATCAACAAGGCGCGCCACCAGGCCGAGACGACCGTGGGCGACGCCAACGCCGAGGCCGAGCGGGTCACCTCCGAGGCCGCCGCCGAGGCCGAGCGCATGATCGCCGACGCGCAGGCGCGCGCCGAGCAGGTCATGGCCGACGCGCGCGCGGAGGCCGAGCGGATGATCGCCGCGGGCCAGGCCGAGTACCACAACCTGACCGAGCGGGCCCGCGCCGAAGCCGAGCGCATGATGCAGGCCGGTCGCGACGCCTACGAGCGCGCCGTCGAGGACGGCCGCCACGAGCAGTCCCGGCTGGTGTCCCAGACCGAGGTCGTGCAGGCCGCGCACGCCGAGTCCGCGCGCATCGTGGACGAGGCCCACGCCGAGGCCGACCGGCAGCGCGCCGACTGCGACGCCTACGTCGACGGCAAGCTCGCCGAGTTCTCCGAGCTGCTGTCCACCACGCTCCGGACGGTCGACTCCGGCCGCAACCACCTGCGCGGCCCGTCGAGCCTCGGCCAGCGCCCCACGCCCCTGTACGACTTCCAGCCCTGATCGCGGCGTAGAGTGGTGGGGTTGCCTTCCGCCCCCTACTCAACGGACCCATGTCTCAGCACAATGACTCTTCCGACGCCCGCAACCCGTGGGTCGTCGACACCCGTGAGCTGGGCCGGCGCGCCGGCCTGAGCCGGACCATCCAGCGCACGGCGCCCACCGCCGTCGAGTGGGGCGTGCCCGATGTGATCGTGGTGCCGAAGGGCGCCGAGGTCGAGCTGGACCTGCTGCTCGAGTCGGTGGTCGAGGGCGTGCTGGTCACCGGCTCCGCCGCGGTGCGGACCACCGGCGCCTGCTCCCGCTGCCTCGACCCGATCGACGACGAGGTCGAGGTCGAGCTCACCGAGCTGTTCGCCTACCCCGACTCGACCACGGACGAGACGACCGACGAGGACGAGGTCATGCGCCTCGTCGACGACCGGATCGACCTCGAACCGCTGGTCCGCGACGCCGTCGTGCTGGCGCTGCCGCAGGTCCCGCTGTGCCGCGAGGACTGCCCGGGGCTGTGCCCCGATTGCGGCGGGAAGTGGGCCGATCTCGAGCCCGGACACGGGCATGAGACGATAGACCCTCGGTGGGCCGCGCTGGTCGAGCGTTTCGACGACTCGTCCTCCGGCGGGCCCGGCCGGCAAGCCTGACGAGCATCAGCTCGTAAGCACCTGAGTAAGCACGCTCGCGCCCGCGTGAGCGAACCGTGGATGAGGAGATTCAGTCGTGGCCGTCCCGAAGCGGAAGATGTCGCGCTCCAACACGCGCCACCGTCGTGCGCAGTGGAAGGCGACGCCCGTGCAGCTGGTGCCCTGCCAGAACCGGGCCTGCCGGCAGCCGAAGCCGCAGCACGTGGCCTGCCCGACCTGCGGCCAGTACGACGGTCGTCAGGTCGTCGAGCCCGCCTGAGGTCGCTGACCAGTATGGGGGGCAGGTCGAGATCGGGAGGGCCGGCCGCCGACCCGAAACCGTTGCTCGAAGCGCTCGGCGTCGAACTCGACGCCGAGCTGCTCACGCTGGCGCTCACCCACCGCTCGTATGCCTACGAGAACGGTGGGTTGCCGCCGAACGAGCGGCTCGAGTTCCTCGGTGACGCCGTGCTCGGTCTGGTCGTCACCGACCACCTGTACCGCACGCACCCCGAGCTGCCGGAGGGGCAGCTCGCGAAGCTGCGGGCCAGTGTGGTAAACATGCACGCCCTGGCCGGGGTCGCGCGGGGGCTGGGTCCCGGTGGGCTCGGCGCGCACCTGCTCCTCGGCAAGGGCGAGGAGCTCACCGGTGGCCGTGACAAGGCGAGCATCCTCGCCGACGGTCTGGAGGCCGTGATCGGTGCGGCGTACCTCGCGCACGGCATCGACGCGGCTCGCGAGCTGGTGCACCGGCTGTTCGACGCGCTGCTGGCGGAGGCGCCGCTGCGCGGTGCCGGGCTGGACTGGAAGACGAGCCTGCAGGAGCTGACCGCGTCGGCTGGGCTGGGTGTGCCGGAGTACAAGGTGGAGGACACCGGGCCGGACCACCGCAAGGAGTTCAGCGCCACGGTGCTGGTCGCCGGCCGCGACTTCGGCAACGGCAACGGCACCACGAAGAAGGAAGCCGAGCAGAAGGCCGCCGAGACCGCTTGGCGGGCTCTTTCCGAGGAGCTGAAGCCGGAGGGCTCGGAGTAGATCTCGTGCGAAGCCGGGTCGCTGCCGTTGGTGCAGCGGCCCGGCTTCGTCGTTCCCGGCATATCTCGTGCGGGTTCGGCGTTCCATGGGAAGGCCTGTCGTCACAGTGTGTCGTCGTCATGCGACCCGGTCGGACGTCGGGAATTGTCGGGGGTCGTGGATAGGGTGGTGTGGTGCCGGAGCTTCCCGAAGTAGAAGTGGTGCGCCGCGGGCTGCAGGCCCACGTGGCGGGCCGCGGGATCGCTCGTGTCGAGGTGCTGCACCCCCGCGCGATCCGCCGCCACGAGCTGGGCCCCGAGGATTTCACCGGAAGGCTCGCCGGGGCGCGCGTCGAGGCGGCGCGGCGGCGTGGCAAGTACCTGTGGCTGGAGCTGTCGGACAAGGAAGCGATCCTCGCGCACCTGGGCATGAGCGGCCAGATGCTCGTGCAGCCCGAGGGCGCCCCCGACGAGAAGCACCTGCGCGTCCGCATCCGGTTCGACGACGGCGGCCCCGAGCTGCGGTTCGTCGACCAGCGGACGTTCGGCGGGCTCGCGCTGGCCGATCTCGTCACCTCCGACGGCACGCTCCTGCCCGCGCCGATCGCGCACATCGCCCGCGACCCGATGGACCCGGCGTTCGACCCGGCCCAGGCGGTCAAGGCCCTGCGCTCCCGCCGCACCGAGATCAAGCGCGCCCTGCTCGACCAGACGCTCGTGTCCGGGGTCGGCAACATCTACGCCGACGAGTCCCTCTGGCGCGCCCGGCTGCACTGGGCCCGCCCCACCGAGAAGCTCACCCGCGCCCAGGGCGCGGCCGTCCTCGAAGCGGCTACCGAGGTGATGAACGAGGCGCTCCAGGCCGGCGGCACGTCGTTCGACGCGCTGTACGTCAACGTCAACGGCCAGTCCGGCTACTTCGACCGCTCGCTGAACGTCTACGGCCAGGGCGACCGCCCCTGCCGCCGCTGCGGCACGCCCATCCGCCGCGAGCCGTTCATGAACCGGTCGTCCTACTTCTGCCCGCGCTGCCAGCCCCGGCCGCGCCGCTCCTCCTGACACCGGAAGGCAGGTCACGTGGCCCAGGAAGAACTCGTGGTGCTGCTCGACGAGCGCTTCGACCCCGTCGGCACAGCGCCGAAGCGCACGGTGCACGACGCGCACACCCCGCTGCACCTGGCGTTCTCCTGCTACGTCTTCGACCGCGCCGGCCGCGTCCTGCTGACCCGGCGCGCGATCGGCAAGAAGACGTGGCCGGGCGTGTGGACCAACTCGTTCTGCGGCCACCCCGGCCCTGGCGAGGACATGGCCGAGGCCATCGCGCGGCGCGCGAAGCAGGAGCTGGGCCTGGAGGTCACCGGGCTGCGGAAGGTGCTGCCGGACTTCCGCTACACGGCGACGGACGCGGGTGGCGTGGTGGAGAACGAGTTCTGCCCCGTGTGGGTGGCCGAGGCCGACGCGGACCCGCTGCCCGAGCCGGACGAGGTGTGCGAGTGGCGCTGGTCGGCCTGGACCGACCTGGTGGAGAGCATGAGCCGCACGCCGTTCGTGTTCAGCCCGTGGTCGCAGTTGCAGGTCCCGCGGCTCGCGGAAACTCTTTCGGCGGGGGCAACACAGCGGTAACAGCCGGCTGGTGGGCTTGCCGGGTGCGTTCCCCGGACACCGCGCTCACCGGGATCGGCCCGGACACCTTCGACCTGCGCCACCGCAGGATCCACGGCTACCGGCGCGCCTACCGCATGGCGGGCAGCGGTCCCGCGTTGCTGTTCGTCCACGGCATCGGCGACGACTCGTCCACCTGGCTGGACGTGCTCGCGTCGCTGACCAGGGACTACACGGTGATCGCGCCGGACCTGCTCGGCCACGGCGGTTCGGACAAGCCGCGCGCCGACTACTCGGTGGCCGCCTACGCGTGCGGGATGCGGGACCTGCTGGCGACGCTCGACATCGACCGGGTCAGCGTGATCGGGCACTCGCTCGGCGGTGGCGTGGCGATGCAGTTCGCCTACCAGTTCCCGGAACGCTGCGAGCGGCTGGTGCTGGTCAGTTCCGGCGGCATCGGCGCGGGCGTGCACCCGCTGCTGCGGCTCGCGGCCGCGCCGGGCGCCGACCTGGTGCTGCCGCTGCTCGGCACCCCGCCGGTGCGGGAAGGCTTGCGGCGCTTCCGGAGCCTGCTGCGGGCGGGCGGCGGGTTCGGGCTGGGGGCGGACCTGGACTACGTGATCGGCAAGTACGTGCGGCTCGCGGAGTCGACCAGCAGGCAGGCGTTCCTGCGCACGCTGCGCGCGGTGGTGGACTGGCGCGGGCAGGTGGTGAACATGCTCGACCGCAGCTACCTGACGGAGGGCATCCCGACGATGCTGGTGTGGGGGACGCGGGACCACGTCGTGCCGAGCGAGCACGCGCTGGTCGCCCACGCCGCGATGCCGGGCAGCAGGCTGGAGATCTTCGAGGGCGCCGGGCACTTCCCGCACCACACCGCGCCGCAGCGGTTTCTGGCTGTCCTGCGCGATTTCCTCGCCACGACGAGACCCGCCCAGCATGATGTGCGCCGGTGGCGGGAGCTGCTGCGCTCGGGTCACAACGCGCGTTCCGGTGGCGCCACGCCGTTGGGCATCTCGAGTGGGAGTTGAGGATTTTCTCGCTACGACGAGGCTGGCCCAGCATGATGTGCGCCGGTGGCGGGAGCTGCTGCGCTCGGGTCACAGCCCGCGTTCCGGTGGCGCCACGCCGTTGGGCATCTCCAGTGGGAGTTGAGGATTTTCTCGCTACGACGAGGCTGGCCCAGCATGATGTGCGCCGGTGGCGGGAGCTGCTGCGCTCGGGTCGCAACGCGCGTTCCGGCGGCTCCACGCCGTTGGGCATCTCCAGTGGGAGCTGACCGCATCAGGACAGCGGTGAACATGCTCGATCGCAGCTTCGTCGAGTGTGCCGGGCACTTCCCGCATCACACCGCGCCGCAGCGGTTTCTGGCTGTCCTGCGGGATTTCCTCACCACGACCGGGAGCTGAGGATTTCCTCGCCACGACGAGGCTGGCCCAGCATGATGTGCGCCGGTGGCGGGAGCTGCTGCGCACGGGCCGCAGCCCGCGCTCCGGCGGCTCCACGCCGCTGGGCATCTCGAGCGGGAGCTGACCGCATCAGGACAGCGGTGAACATGCTCGATCGGACATTCTTCGAGGGCGCCGGGCACTTCCCGCACCACACCGCGCCACAGCGGTCTCTGCGTGATTTCCTCGCCACGACGAGGCCGGCCCAGCACGATGTGCGCCGGTGGCGGGAGCTGCTGCGCTCGGGCCGCAACGCGCGTTCCGGCGGCTCCACGTCGCTGGGCATCTCCAGCGGGAGCTGACCGCATCAGGACACCGGCCTCGACGACCACCGCCTGCATGCGGTTACCTCCAGGATGATCTCGGGAGGTGCGGTGAAACGGGCGCGGTGGTGGAAGCTGGGCGGCGTGGCCGTCGTGTTGGTCGCGGCTGTCGTGCTGCTCGTGGTGCACGTGTTCGACGACGATCCCGCGGACACCGCGGACGACATCGCCACGGCGCTCACCGGCGAGGACCACGCGGCCTACCGGGACCTCCACTGCACGGACCTGCCACCGGTGGACGAGGTCAGCCTGCCCGGCCAGGGCACCGTCTCGGCGTTCACCATCGGCGACATCTCCGTCTTCGACGTGCGCCAGAGCGCGGACGACGTCGCCGTCGCCGTGTTCGTGGCCGACGGGACCGCCAGCTTCGTCATCGGTGAACTCGGCAGGGACGACGGCTGGTGCCTGCTCGACTTGTTCGCCTGTCCCGCCGCGGCGCAGCCGGCCACGGTCTGGTCCGGCCCGGACTGGACGCAGCTGCGCCGGGAAAGCGTGTGCGGCGACATCCTGTCGCGCCCCCGCAACTGAAAGAGCCCCGGGCCGGCGACCGGCCCGGAGCTCTCCTCGGCTACGTCAGTTGAACACGTGCGTCCGCGCGGCGAGGTTCGCCAGCAGCTCGCGGCCCTTCTCGGCGTTGCGCGGCTGGCTCAGCACGTCGTAGCGGCGCGCGACCAGCTGCGTCTGCGAGACGAAGTCACGCTTGCCGCGGGTGGCGCCGTAGCTGATGGCCGCGAACACCATGCTGAACGCGATACCGGCGACCAGGCCGAACAGGATCGGCAGCAGCCCGGCGCCCGGCGTGAACAGCGTCAGCAACAGGCCGACGAACACACCGAACCAGGCGCCCGACATCGCGGCGCCGCCGAGCACGCGGCCCCAGCTGAGCTTGCCGGCGACCCGCTCGACCAGCATCGGCTCGACCCCGACGATCGTGACGTCCGCCACGGGGAAGTCGTTGTCGGCGAGGTGGTCGACCGCCCGCTGGGCCTCTTCGTAGGAGTCGTAGGACCCGATCGGCCAGCCGGTGGGCAGGGTCGGGAGCTGCGGGCTCGTCCGGGCGTTGGTGAAAGCGGTCTGCGTGAATGCTTGGGTCATCTTCCTCACCTCTCCTGACCTGTTCAACGCTCCCGCATACCCACTTGTGCCCCATGTCCGAACCTCACAGGGAATCCTCAGACTCGCAGCTCCGGCCGGTAGATGTCGAACCAGTGGTGCAGGTCGAGCAGCCGGTCCAGGCCGTGGCGCGTGAGGGACGTCATCGTGGCCGGGTCCTGGCCCACCGCGTCCGTCACCCACTCGCGGGAGGCCAGTTCGAACACCGGGTCGCCGGGCGTCGCCAGCACCTCCTTCGCCTGCTGCTGCAACGCCGCCGCGTACCCGGGGTCCTGCGTGGACGGGTACGGGCTCTTCACCCGGTCCACAACGGACTGCGGCAGCACGTGCTTGGTCGCGTGCCGCAGCAGGCTCTTCTCCCTGCCGTCGAACGTCTTCAGCGACCACGGCGTGTTGTAGACGTACTCGACGAGCCGGTGGTCGCAGAACGGCACCCGCACCTCCAGGCCCACCGCCATCGACGCGCGGTCCTTGCGATCCAGCAGCGCCCGCACCATCCGCGTCAGGTGCAGGTGGCACACCTCGCGCATCCGGCGCTCCTCCGCGGAAACCCCGTCCAGGTGCTCGACCCGCGCCAGCGCCGTGCGGTACTGGTCCGCGATGTAGCCCTCGAGATCCAGCGTGGACCGCACCTCCGCCCGCAGCAGCCCGCCGCGTTCGAGAGCGCCCGTGTTGAACGCCAGCCACGGGAACGTGTCGGCGTTGCGGGCGGTCTCGTCGTGGAACCACCGGTACCCGCCGAACACCTCGTCGGCCGACTCGCCGGACAGCGCCACCGTCGATTCCGCCCGGATGGCCTTGAACAGCAGGTACAGCGAGGTGTCCATGTCGCCCATGCCGGCCGGGATGTCCCGCGCGGTCAGCACCGCCCGCCGCACCGCCGGGTCGGTCAGCGCGGCCGGGTCCAGCACGACGTCCTGGTGCGCCGAGTCGACCAGCTTCGCCACGTCCCGGATGAACGGCGAGTCCGGGGTGTCGCGCATCTCGTCGGGCTTGAAGTTCTCCTCCTGCCCCACGAAGTCGACCGAGAAGGTGCGCAGCTGCTCGCCCTCCTCACGTAGCCGCGCGGCCGCCAGGCCGGTGATCGCGCTGGAGTCCAGGCCACCGGACAGCAGCACGCAGCGCGGCACGTCGGCGACCAGCTGCCGGTGCACGATGTCGGTCATCAGCTCGCGCACCCGCGCGACCGTGGTCTCCTGGTCGTCGGTGTGCTCGCGCGCCTCCAGCTTCCAGTACGTGCGGGTGTGCACGCCGTCCCGATCCACCCGGACGATCGTGCCGGGCTCCACTTCGGACATCCCGTGCCACAGCGACCAGCCGGGCTGCTTGGTGAAGGAGAACAGCTCCCGCAACCCGTCCGCGTCCACGATCCGCTTCGCCGCGGGGTTGGCCAGGATCGCCTTCGGCTCGGACCCGAACAGCACGCCGTCGCGCGTCGGGTAGTAGTAGAACGGCTTGATGCCCATCCGGTCGCGGATCATGACGAGCTTCTCGTCGCGGGCGTCCCAGATGGCGAAGGCGTACATGCCGTTGAGGTGGTCGGCGACGGACTCGCCCCACTCCAGGTACCCGTGCAGCACGACTTCGGTGTCGCTGTCGGTGCGGAAGGTGTGGCCCTTGCCCTCCAGTTCGCGGCGTAGCTCGGTGAAGTTGTAGGCCTCACCGCTGTAGACCATGGCCACCTCGCCGGCCGGCGTGGTCACGGACATCGGCTGCCGTCCGCCGGGCAGGTCGATGATCGCGAGGCGACGGTGGCCGAGTGCGGCGTGCGGGGCGATCCACGTCCCGGAGTCGTCCGGACCACGGCAGGCCATGGTCCCGGTCATGGCGTCGAGCACTTCGCGCCGTTGGGTGAGGTCGGTCTCGAAGGAGACCCAGCCGGTGATGCCGCACATGCGTACTACCCTCCCGATGCTTAGCAAGTACAACTATGCGTAACACCGTGGTAACACAACTCACCGGTAACTGTCTGCTCGATTCGTCCGCTCTGACGGGATGGATTTCACGCAGTGTGGCCGGTCGCACACGCGCCTCAAGAACGCGTAAATCCGCGCCGAAGCGGCGTCAAGGCGCCGTCATCCGGACGAGGACACGGGACATCCGAGCGCACGCTGTCACCGGAGCGGTCACCGATCGGGTGACCCGTGCTGGAAGGTGTGAAGTGGCGGATCTGCTGTACGCCGTGCTGCTGATCGCGGTGTTCGCGGTGCTGGCGCTGACGTTGCGCGGGCTGGAGAAGCTGTGAGCGGCGCGGGGGTGGTGGCCAACGTCGTCGGCGGGGTGCTGGCGCTGGGCCTGATCGTCTACCTGTTCATCGCACTCACCAAGCCGGAGAGGTTCTGATGTCGGACCTCGCGTCCGGCCTGGTCACGGTCGGCATCCTCGTCGCCGCGCTCGCCCTGGTCCACAAGCCGCTCGGGGACTACATGGCGCGCGTGTTCACCAGCGAGAAGCACCTCAAGCTGGAGCGCGGCCTGTACCGCGCGTTCCGGGTGGACCCGTCCTCCGAGCAGCGCTGGCCCACCTACGCGCTGGGCGTGCTCGGGTTCTCGGTGGTGTCCATCGTCTTCCTGTACCTGCTGCAGCGCCTGCAGTCCGTCCTGCCGCTGAGCCTCGGCCGCGGTCCGGTCGACCCCGGCGTCGCGTTCAACACGGCGGTCAGCTTCGTGACCAACACGAACTGGCAGTCCTATGTGCCCGAGACGACCATGGGCCACCTCGTCCAGATGGCCGGGCTGACGGTGCAGAACTTCCTGTCCGCCGCGGTCGGCCTGTCCGTCGCGATGGCGCTGGTCCGCGGGTTCACCCGGTCCAGGACCGACCGGCTCGGCAACTTCTGGGTCGACCTGACCCGCGGCACCGTGCGGATCCTGCTGCCGCTGTCGGTCGTGTTCGCGATCGTGCTGATCGCGCTCGGCGTCACGCAGAGCCTCCGCGCCGGCGTCACGGTCACCGGCCTGGACGGCACGCAGAGCACCATCTCGATGGCGCCGACGGCGAGCCAGGAGGTCATCAAGGAGCTCGGCACCAACGGCGGCGGCATCTTCAACGCCAACTCCGCGCACCCGTTCGAGAACCCGAACGTCTGGACCGACCTGATCGAGATCTTCCTGATCCTGGTGATCCCGGTGTCGCTGACCCGGACATTCGGCAGGCTCGTCGGCAACCCGAAGCAGGGGAACGTCCTGCTGTCCGTGATGGGTCTGCTGTGGACGTTCGTGCTCGCGGTGACCTGGTGGGCCGAGTCGCACCCGAACGGCCCCGCCGCCCTGCTGGCAGGCGCGAACCTGGAGGGCAAGGAGCAGCGGTTCGGCATCGGCGCGTCGTCGCTGTTCGCCACCAGCACCACCGGCACCTCGACGGGCGCGGTGAACTCGCTGCACGACAGCTACAGCGGTCTCGGTGGCGGCATGACCCTGCTGCACATGCTGTTCGGCGAGGTCTCGCCGGGCGGTGTCGGCACCGGCCTGTACGGCGTCCTGGTGATGGCGATCATCGCGATGTTCCTGGCCGGCCTGATGGTCGGCCGCACGCCGGAGTACCTGGGCAAGAAGCTCGGCAAGCGCGAGGTCACGGCCGCCGCGATCGCGATGCTGGCGATGCCCGCGGTCGTCCTGCTCGGCGCCGGCGCGGCCCTGCTCATGCCGGGCACCGCGGGCGCGCTGGGCAACAGCGGGGCGCACGGACTGTCCGAAGTGCTCTACGCGTACGCCTCCACCGGCAACAACAACGGCAGCGCCTTCGCCGGCATCACGGTGACGGACGGCTGGTTCCAGTCCTCGCTGTCGGTGGCGATGCTGATCGGCCGGTTCGTGCCGATCATCGCGGTCCTGTGCCTGGCCGGTTCGCTGGCCGCGCAGAAGAAGGTGCCGGAGACCGCGGGCACCCTGCCGACGACCGGGCCGCTGTTCGGCTCCGTGCTCGCCGGAACCATCCTGCTCGTCGCGGCGCTGACGTTCGTCCCGGCGCTCGCGCTCGGTCCCATCGCGGAGGCCATGGCATGACCATCACTCAGGACCGGCCCGTCGAAACACCGGCTCGCGTCGGCGCGGGCGTGTTCAACGGACGGCAGCTGCTGACCTCGCTGCCCGACGCGCTGCGCAAGCTCCACCCGCGACACCAGGTCCGCAACCCGGTCATGTTCGTGGTGTGGGCAGGCTCGGTGCTCACCACGGTCTTCGCGGTCACCGACCCGAGCGTGTTCACGATCCTGATCGCGGTGTGGCTGTGGTTCACGGTCGTGTTCGCGAACCTGGCCGAGGCCGTCGCCGAGGGGCGTGGCAAGGCGCAGGCGGAGTCGTTGCGCCGCACCAAGAAGGAGACCGTCGCGCGGCGGATCACCCCGGACGGCGAGGAACGCGTGCCGGGTGTCGAACTGCGGGTGGGCGACCTGGTTGTCGTCGAGGCGGGGGAGATCATCCCCGGCGACGGTGACGTGGTCGAGGGCATCGCGACGGTCGACGAATCGGCCATCACCGGTGAGTCCGCGCCGGTGATCCGCGAGTCCGGCGGTGACCGCAGCGCCGTCACGGGCGGCACGACGGTGCTGAGCGACCGGATCGTCGTCCGGATCACCACCAAGCCCGGCGAGTCCTTCGTGGACCGGATGATCGCGCTGGTGGAGGGCGCCTCACGGCAGAAGACGCCGAACGAGGTCGCGCTGACGATCCTGCTGTCCACGCTGACGATCATCTTCCTGCTCGCCGTCGTGGCGCTGCAGCCGATGGCCGCCTACTCCGGCAGCGAGCAGTCGGTGATCGTGCTGACCGCGCTGCTGGTGTGCCTGATCCCGACGACGATCGGGGCGCTGCTGTCCGCGATCGGCATCGCCGGGATGGACCGGCTGGTGCAGCGCAACGTGCTCGCCACGTCCGGCCGCGCGGTCGAGGCCGCCGGTGACGTGTCGACGCTGCTGCTGGACAAGACCGGCACGATCACCTTCGGCAACCGGCGGGCGACCGAGCTGATCCCGGTCGGCTCGACGGACCCGCACCAGCTGGCCGAGGCCGCCCGGCTGTCCAGCCTCGCCGACGGCACCCCGGAGGGCCGCAGCGTCGTCGAGCTGACCGAGGGCACCACGGTTCCCGGCGGCGGCGAGTTCGTCCCGTTCACCGCGCAGACCCGGATGAGCGGCGTCGACCTGCCCGGCCGCCAGGTTCGCAAGGGCGCGGCGAGCGCGGTCCGCGAGTGGGTGCGGGAGCACGGCGGCGACTTCCCGGACGAGACCGAGCGGATCGTCGACGAGATCAGCGAGCAGGGCGGCACCCCGCTGGTGGTCGCCGAGCTGACCGGCGGGCACGCGTTCGTGCGTGGCGTGATCCGGCTGTCCGACGTGGTCAAGCCGGGCATGCGGGAACGGTTCACCGAGCTGCGCCGGATGGGCATCCGGACGGTGATGATCACCGGGGACAACCCGCGCACCGCGAAGGCCATCGCCGAGGACGCCGGCGTCGACGACTACCTCGCCGAGGCCAAGCCCGAGGACAAGATGGCGCTCATCCAGCGCGAACAGGAGGGCGGCCGGCTGGTCGCGATGACCGGCGACGGCACCAACGACGCGCCCGCGCTGGCCGCCTCGGACGTCGGGGTCGCGATGAACACCGGCACGTCGGCCGCGAAGGAGGCCGGCAACATGGTCGACCTCGACTCCGACCCGACGAAGCTGATCGAGATCGTGGAGATCGGCAAGCAGCTGCTGATCACGCGCGGCGCTCTCACGACGTTCAGCATCGCCAACGACCTCGCGAAGTACTTCGCGATCCTGCCCGCCATGTTCGTGGCGATCTTCCCGCAGCTGGCCGCGCTGAACATCCTGCACCTGGCGACCCCGCGGTCGGCGATCCTGTCCGCGGTGATCTTCAACGCGCTGATCATCGTGGTGCTGATCCCGCTCGCGCTGCGGGGCGTGCGGTACAAGCCGTCCAGCGCGTCCGCACTGCTGCGGCGCAACCTGCTGGTCTACGGGGCCGGCGGCATCGCGACGCCGTTCCTCGGCATCTGGCTCATCGACCTCGTCGTCCGCTTCATCCCTGGAATCGGGTAGTCATGATCAAGAATCTGGTGAAGCAGACCGGCGCCGGCCTGCGGGTGCTGCTGGTGTTCACGGTGCTGCTCGGGGTGGTCTACCCGCTCGGCGTGTGGGCGGTGTCCCGGATCCCGGGGCTGCACGACAACGCCGAGGGGTCGCTGGTGACGGCGAACGGGCAGGTCGTGGGCTCGTCGCTGATCGGGATCGACCCGGTCCCGGCCGACCCGGCGCACGACCCGTACTTCCACACCCGGCCCTCGGCGACCGGCGACCCGTCGGTGTCCGGCGGCTCGAACAAGGGCGGGTTCAACTCCGACCTGGTCGCGGCCGTCGAGGAGCGCAAGGCGGCCATCGCGCAGCGCGAGGGCGTCTCGCCGGACGCGGTGCCCGCCGACGCGGTCACGGCCTCGGCGTCGGGCCTCGACCCGGCCATCAGCGTCGCCTACGCCGACCTGCAGGTGCCGCGGGTGGCGCGCAACACGGGGCTGACCGAGGACCGGGTCCGGCAGCTGGTCGAGGCGAACACGACCGGTCACGGCATCGGCATCCCCGGGGTGAACGTGCTCGAACTCAACCTCGCCGTCCAGCTGGCAGGAGCACACTGAAAGCGTGGACGTGGAGAAGGAACCGCCGCGCCGGGGAGAGCTGCGCATCTACCTCGGCGCGGCGCCCGGCGTCGGCAAGACCTACGCCATGCTGGGCGAGGCGCGGCGCCGCCTCGACCGCGGCACGGACGTCGTCGCCGGGCTGGTGGAGACCCACGGCCGGGCGAAGACCGCGGCGCTGCTGGAAGGCATCGAGACGGTGCCGCGGCGGCGGATGACCTACCGCGGCCGCGACTTCGAGGAGCTGGACGTGGACGCGGTGCTCGCCCGCGCCCCCGAGGTGGCCATTGTGGACGAGCTCGCGCACACCAACGTGCCCGGCTCGCGCAACGAGAAGCGCTGGCAGGACATCGAGGAGCTGCTCGCCGCCGGGATCGACGTGCTGTCGACGGTGAACGTGCAGCACCTGGAGAGCCTGAGCGACGTCGTCGAGCGCATCACCGGCGTCGCGCAGCAGGAGACCGTGCCCGACGACGTCGTGCGCCGGGCCGAGCAGGTGGAGCTGGTCGACATCACGCCAGAGGCGCTGCGGCGGCGGCTCGCGCACGGCAACGTCTACCCGGCGGAGCGGATCGACGCCGCGCTGGGCAACTACTTCCGCACCGGCAACCTCACCGCACTGCGCGAGCTGGCGCTGCTGTGGGTGGCCGACCAGGTGGACGTGGCGTTGCAGCGCTACCGCGCCGAGCAGCGGATCACCGACACGTGGGAGACGCGGGAGCGGGTGGTCGTCGCGATCACCGGCGGCCGGGAGAGCGAGACGCTGATCCGGCGCGGCAGCCGCATCGCCACCAGGGCCGGGGCAGAGCTGCTGGTGCTGCACGTCCTGCGCGGCGACGGGCTGTCCGCGCTCGGGCACGTCGAGACCGGCCGGTACCGCAAGCTCACCGACCAGCTGGGCGGGACGTTCCACACCGTCGTCGGCGACGACGTGCCGACCGCGTTGCTGGACTTCGCGCGTGGCGTCAACGCGACGCAGCTCGTGCTGGGCACCTCCCGGCGGTCGCGCATCGCGCGGCTGTTCGACGAGGGCATCGGTGCGACGGTGGTGCAGCGGTCCGGGCAGATCGACGTGCACATGGTCACCCACGACGAGGCGGGCGGGCGGCTGCGGTCGTGGCTGGGCAGGCGCAGCCCGCTGGCGCCGTCGCGGCTGCTGGCCGGCTGGGTGCTGGCGTTCCTCGCGCCCGCCCTGGCCACGCTGACCGGGGTGCTGCTGCGCCGGGAGCTGGACTTCTCCACCGACGTGGTCGACTACTTCCTCGCCACGGTGGTGGTCGCGCTGGTCGGCGGGCTGGGTCCGGCGCTGGTGGCGGCGCTGCTGTCGGCCGGGCTGCTGAACTTCTTCTTCACCGAACCGCTCTACACGCTGACCGTGCACGCGCAGAGCAACGTGATCACCCTGGTCGCGATGGTCCTGGTCGGGGTGCTGGTCGCGCTGGTCGTGGACCGGGCGGCGCGGCGGGCGACCCAGGCCGCGCAGGCGCGCACGGAGGCGGCCTTGCTGGCGTCCTACGCGCGCACCGTGCTGACGAACGCCGAGCCGTTGCCGCGGCTGCTGGAGAAGGTGCGCGAGAACTTCGGCATGGAATGCGTGGTGCTGCTGGAAAAGCGCGGCGGGAAGTGGCAGGCGGTCGAGCACGCCGGCGTCAACCCGTGCGGCAAGCCGGACGAGGCCGATGTGGACATCCCGGTCACCGCGGACGTGCACCTGACGTTGCGGGGCCGGGCGTTGCCCGCGGCGGACCGGCGGGCGCTGGAGGCGGCGGCCGGGCAGGCGCTGCTCGCGTTGCGGCAGCAGCGGATGGCGGCGGCGCAGGCGGAAGCCGAGCGCCAGGCCGAGGCGACCCAGCTGCGCACGGCGTTGCTGTCCGCGCTCGGCCACGACCTGCGCACGCCGTTGACCTCGATCAAGGCCGCGATCGGCAGCCTGCGGGCGCAGGACATCGACCTGTCGCCGGAGGACACCGAGGAGCTGCTGGAGGCGGCGGAGGAGTCGACCGACCGGCTCGCCCGGCTGGTGAACAACCTGCTCGACTCGTCGCGGCTGGCGGCCGGGGCGGTGCGGACGCACCTGCGGCCGGTGGGCTACGACGAGGTGGTGGCGCACGCGTTGTCGAATGTGGACGGTTCGGAGTCGGTCGCGGTCGAGGTGGATGAGCGGCTGCCCGCGGTGATGGCCGATCCGGGGCTGCTGGAGCGGGTGATCGCGAACGTGCTGGACAACGCGTTGCGGCACGGCGGCGGTCCGGTGGCGGTGCGGGGTTCGGCATACGCGGAGTGGGTCGAGCTGCGGATCGTGGACCACGGGCGCGGGTTGAAGAAGGGGACGGCGGAGGCCGCGTTCGCCCCGTTCCAAAGGCTCGGGGACCGGGACGCGACGCCCGGGGTCGGGCTCGGGTTGTCCGTCGCGAAAGGATTCACCGAGGCGATGGGTGGCGTGATCCGGGCGGAGGACACGCCTGGTGGCGGGCTCACGGTGGTGGTGGCGCTCAAGGCGTGCCAGGCTCCCGACGTGGTGCCGGTGGTGCTGAAGGAGGTGGCTCCGTGACCGAGCAGACCGGCACGGTACTGGTGGTCGACGACGAGCCGCAGATCGTGCGCGCGCTGCGGATCAACCTGACCGCGCGCGGGTACAAGGTGGTGACCGCGCACGACGGGGCGGCGGCGCTGCGGGCGGTGGCCGAGACGAAGCCGGACGTCGTGGTGCTGGACCTGGGGTTGCCGGACATCGACGGCACGGATGTGATCACCGGGCTGCGCGGGTGGACCACGGTGCCGATCATCGTGTTGTCCGCGCGGGGTGAGTCGCCCGACAAGGTCAAGGCGCTGGACCTGGGCGCGGATGATTACGTGACGAAGCCGTTCGGAATGGACGAACTGCTCGCCCGGCTGCGCGCGGCCATGCGGCGCTCGGCGGTGCCGTCGGCCGAGGGCGAGGCGCTGATCGAGACCGAGTCGTTCACGCTGGACCTGCTGGCGAAGAAGGTGCACCGCGACGGGGTCGAGGTGCACCTGACCAAGACCGAGTGGGGGGTGCTGGAGCTGCTGGTGCGCAACCGGGGCCGGTTGGTGGCGCAGAAGCAGCTGCTGCGGGAGGTTTGGGGCCCCGGCTATGAGAACGAGTCGCACTACCTGCGGGTCTACCTGGCGCAGCTGCGGCGAAAGCTGGAGCGGGAGCCGTCGCGGCCGAGGCACCTGATCACGGAGCCCGGAATGGGGTACCGCTTCGAAGCCTGAGCCCCCGGCTCCGGCGGGAGCGGCTACCCCGCCGCGGGGAGCGGTCGCCTCCGGGTGATCCGCCCTGTCAACATCCGGCGACTTCCGTACCAGGGCAGAGATCCGGGCGGCGCCCGATGTGCGCGGCCTCCCCGGGCGGCAGCCTCGGAGGCATGCTCAAGAGTTGGCGGCACGCGGCCGTCTGGTTGCACATCATCACGTCCGTCGCCTGGATGGCCGAGGCCCTCACGTTGTTCACGCTCATGCTGATCGGCTCGGGCGGGGATCCCGGCCGCCGGGCGAGCGCGATGTCCATGGCTCACGCCATCGACCTGCACCTGCTCGCCCCGCTGGCCAACGCGTCCGCGTTCACCGGGTTCCTGCTCGCGGCCGCGACGCCGTGGGGCTTCTTCCGGCACTGGTGGGTGTTCGGCAAGTTCACGATCACCGTGGTGCAGTTCAACGTCGCCATCATCGTGCTGTCCCCGGCACTGGCCGACGCCGAACAGGCGGCACTGGCGGGGGATCCGTCGCCCGCGCCGTGGGGGCTCATCGCGGGCACGGTGCTCATGGTGAGCGCGATCGCCTTCCAGGCCTGGCTGTCCGTGGCGAAACCGTGGAAGCGCACGCCCTGGGCCGGCGCCGCGAAACCGCAGACCGGGCCGGTGTGGGTGTTCGTCGCCGCGGTGTGCGCGCCGCTCGCCGACGCCGCGATCGGTCTGGTGCTGGGCTTTCCGATGCCGCTGCTGTCGGTGATCGCGCTGGTGACGCGGCTGGTCAGCCGGCGGCGATCAGTCCTGCCCGCTCGGGCTCGGGCTACCACTGCCGCTTGACGTCGAGCTCTCGTCGGTCGTGCTGCTCGGCGGCGTGGTGCTCTCGCCGGTCGAGGTGGTCGGCTCGGTGGTCGGGGTGCTGCTGCTGGTCGACGGGGTGCTCGACGGCGGCTTCGGCGTGGTGCGCGTCGCGGTGGTGTCGCTGCGCGGGGGAGTGGTCGTGGTGCCCGGCGGGAGCGTGGTGCCGGGCGGGATGACCGTGCCGGGCGGCAGCGGCGTGCCGGGCGGCAGCACGATCGGCGCCTCGCCGGAGCCCTCGGCCGGCACCAGCGTCACGACCTGCGTCCCGTCCGGGTTGGTGGTCACCACGGCCGTGCGGGTGCCCGCGGGGATCGCCACGCCGTCGACGGTCACCGGCGTCTGGCCGGGCGCCGCGTCGCCGGGGATGAGCTGCGCCCCCGAGGTCGAGTTGGTGCCGCCGGGCACCGCGACCTTGGGCGAGTCGCCCGGCGCGATGATCGTGGCCAGTCCGCCGAACGCGGTGGCGAGCACGACGCCGCTGACCGCGAGCAGCACGTAGCCGCTGCGCTGGCTGCGCGAGGCGGAGTCGCGTGGCGGGGACACCTCGGTCCGACGACCCACGTGGGCCATGTGACGCTCCTTGACTGGCGGGGAAACCGGCTTGAGCACATCCGGACGGGTGAGCCCGAATGGTGGCGCCTGCCGGGGAGATTAGCACTGGGAGTGAGTACCGATCTGTCCAGGAGCACCGGCATGATCACCCTCCGCAGTCGGAAAGCTTCCGGCAGGATAGGGGACGTGACGGGTGAAAAGGACGCCGTCCGGCTCACGGCGTGGGTCGGCGGACGGGTTCAGGGAGTGGGTTTCCGCTGGTGGACCAGGTGCAGGGCGCTGGAGCTCGGCCTGGTCGGCAGTGCGCGCAACCTCGACGACGGGCGTGTTCGGGTATTGGCGGAGGGTAGTCGGGACAACTGTCAGCAGCTACTTGACACCCTTCGCTCAACATCATCACCCGGTCGTGTGGATCAAGTCGTCGAGCACTGGTCGCCTGTGCAGGGCGGGCTGGACGGTTTCGTCGAGGAGTGACGCCTGGGGCGCCTGAGCACAGTGGGGCTCGCGGGGACAACACGCCCACGGGCATGACCGGGACGTTCACCGGCCCCCGATAGACTCCGTGGATCACCCAGGCGTTGAAGGGTCCCGCCACGTGCATCTCAAGAGCTTGACGCTGAAGGGCTTCAAGTCCTTCGCCTCGGCTACCACCTTGCGGTTCGAACCGGGCATCACCTGCGTCGTCGGCCCGAACGGGTCGGGGAAGTCGAACGTGCTCGACGCGCTGCGCTGGGTGATGGGCACGCAGGGCGCGAAGGACCTGCGCGGCGGCAAGATGGAGGACGTCATCTTCGCCGGCACCTCGGGCCGCGCCCCGCTCGGCCGCGCCGAGGTCACGCTGACCATCGACAACGCCGACGGCGCACTGCCGATCGAGTACAGCGAGGTCTCGATCACGCGCCGGATGTTCCGCGACGGCGCCAGCGAGTACGAGATCAACGGCAGCTCGTGCCGCCTGCTGGACATCCAGGAGCTGCTTTCGGACTCCGGCATCGGCCGCGAGATGCACGTCATCGTCGGCCAGGGGCAGCTGGCGCAGATCCTGGAGTCGAAGCCGGAGGAGCGCCGCGCCTTCATCGAGGAGGCCGCGGGTGTGCTCAAGCACCGCAAGCGCAAGGAAAAGGCGCTGCGCAAGCTCACCGCGATGCAGGCGAACCTGGACCGCCTCAACGACCTGACCGCCGAGCTGCGCCGCCAGCTCAAGCCGCTGGGCAAGCAGGCCGAGATCGCCCGCAAGGCGCAGGCCGTGCAGGCCGAGCTGCGCGACTCGCGGCTGCGCCTGCTGGCCGACGACCTGGTCACGCAGCGCGAGGCGATCGCGCGCGAGGAGGCGGATGAGAACGCCGCCCGCGCCCGCCGCGCCGAGGTGGAGCAGGCGCTCGAACTCGCCGGAGCCGAAGAGGCCCAGCTGGAAGCGATGGTCGCGGAGGACGCGCCGCGCCTCAACGCCGCGCAGGACACCTGGTTCAAGCTGTCCGCCCTCGGCGAGCGGCTGCGCGGCACCGTGCGGCTGGCGGTGGAGCGGCAGCGGCACCTGTCCGCCGACGTCGAGACCTCGACGGGCGGCCGCGACCCGGAGGAGCTGCTGGCCGAGGCCGAGCAGGTCGCCGAGCGCGAGGCCGAGCTGAACGAAGCGGTCATGATCGCGCGCGAGACGCTCGCCGAGGCCGTGCTGCGCCGCGAGGAGCTGGAGCACGAGGTCCAGGCCGCGGAGAAGGCCCACATGGCCGCGGTGCGCGCGATCGCCGACCGCCGCGAGGGCCTGGCGAAGCTCACCGGCCAGGTCGAGGCGCTGCGCAGCAAGAACAGCGCGACCTCCGACGAGATCGACCGCCTCACCGCGGCGATCGACGAGGCCGCGGCGCGTGCCGAGCTGGCGGTCGAGGAGCTGGAGGAGGCCCGCGCCGAGGGCGGGGTCGAGGAGTCCGACGACGCCGACCTGCAGGACCGGCACGACCGCGCGGTCCAGGCCAACCAGGCCGCGAAGGCTCGCGTCGAGGAGCTGGTCAAGGCCGAGCGGCAGGCCGAGCGCGAGATCGCGTCGGAGAAGGCGCGGGTGGACGCGCTGTCGATGGGGCTCCGGCGCAAGGACGGCGCGGGTGAGCTGCTCGGCGCGAGCGACCAGCTGCCCGGGCTGCTCGGGTCGGTCGCCGCGCTGCTGTCGGTCGAGACCGGTTTCGAGGTCGCGCTCGCCGCGGCGCTCGGCCCGGTCGCGGACGCGGTCGCGGTGCAGGGTGGCGACGAGGCGATCGCGGCGCTGAAGTTCTTGAAGGACAACGAATCCGGCCGCGCCGGGGTTCTGCTCGGCGGTGCTCCGTACACAGTGGACACCTCGGCTTGGCCGTCGCTGCCGGCCGGCGCGCGGTGGGCCCGTGAGGTGGTCACCGCGCCGGAGCCGCTGCGTCCCGCGGTGGAGCGCGCGCTGGACCGGATCGCCGTGGTGGACACGCTGGAGGCGGCGCGGCAGCTGGTCGCGGCGCACCCGGAGGTCAGCGCCGTGACCGCCGAGGGCGACGTGTTCGGTTCGCACTGGGCCGTCGGCGGCTCCGGCCGCAGCGAGAGCGTCATCGAGGTGCAGGCGGCGGTCGACGAGGCGCGCGACCGGCTGATGGCCGCGGAACGCCGCCTGGAGCAGACGGCCGCCGAGCTGGAGGGCGCCCGCGCCGAGCAGCAGGCCCGGCGCGAAGAGGTGGCCCAGGCGAAGGAAGCGCTGTCCGAGGCGAAGGTCCGCAAGGCCCGGTCGTCGGAGCGGCTGAACCGGCTGCAGCAGGCCGCGCGGTCCGCCGAAGCCGAGGTGACGCGGCTGCGGGACCAGCGCGCGAAGGTCGAGGCCAGCCGCGAGCAGGCGCTGGCCAGCCTGGCGGAGCTGGAGGAGCGGCTCGCCGCGGTGGCCGAGCAGCCGGTGGACGAGGACCCGGACACCAGTGCCCGCGACGAGGCCGCGGAGCGGCTGGCGGCGGTGCGCCAGGAGGAGGTCGAGTCGCGGCTGGCGCTGCGGACCTCCGAGGAGCGGGCCCGCAGCATCGCCGGCCGGGCGGACTCGCTGCGCCGGGCGGCGCACGCGGAGCGCGCGGCGCGGGAACGGGCCGAGAAGGCGCGGGCGGCGCGGGCGCGTGGCGCGGAGATCGCCGCGGCCGTGGTCGACGCGGGTGAGCTGGCACTGGAGCGGATCGAGCTGTCGGTGCAGCGGGCCGCCGCCGAGCGCGACGAGGCGCAGGCCGTGCGCCAGCAGCGCGAGGCCGCGCTCACCCAGGTGCGCAACAAGGTTCGCGAGCTGACCCACGAGCTGGAGAAGCTGACCGACGCGGTGCACCGGGACGAGGTGCTGCGCGCCGAGCAGCGCCTGCGCCTGGAGCAGCTGGAAACGAAGATCGCCGAGGACTTCGGCATCGGCCTGGAGGACCTTGTCGCCGAGTACGGCCCGGACGTGCCGGTGCCCCCGAGCGCGCAGGAGATGGCCGAGTACGAGGAGGCCAAGGCGAACGGCGAGCAGGTCAGCGCCCCGCCGTCGATCCCGTACGACCGCAGCACCCAGGAGCGGCGCGCGAAGCGGGCCGAACGGGACCTCGCGACGCTGGGCAAGGTCAACCCACTGGCGCTGGAGGAGTTCGCCGCGCTGGAGGAGCGGTACAAGTTCCTGTCCACCCAGCTGGAAGACCTGAAGGCGACGCGCAAGGACCTGCTCACGGTCATCAAGGAGGTGGACGACAAGATCCTCGAGGTCTTCACGTCCGCCTACCACGACGTCGCCCGCGAGTTCGAGACGGTGTTCTCGGTGCTCTTCCCCGGCGGCGACGGCCGGATGGTGCTGACCGAGCCGGACGACATGCTCGCCACCGGTGTGGACGTCGAGGCCCGGCCGCCGGGTAAGAAGGTCAAGCGCCTGTCGCTGCTGTCCGGTGGCGAGAAGTCGCTGGTCGCGGTCGCGATGCTGGTCGCGATCTTCCGCGCGCGCCCCTCGCCGTTCTACGTGATGGACGAGGTCGAGGCCGCGCTGGACGACACGAACATGCGGCGCCTGATCGGCCTGCTCGAGCAGCTGCGCGAGTCCTCGCAGCTGATCATCATCACGCACCAGAAGCCGACCATGGAGATCGCCGACGCCCTCTACGGCGTCAGCATGCAGGGCGACGGCATCACGAAGGTGATCAGCCAGCGCCTGCGCCAGGAGGCGTAAGACCTCCCGGCTGCGTGAAGTGTCTCCCGCCCGGCGGGCGGGAGACGGGCGCCGCTCAGTGGTCGTTCACGAAGTTGCGGGACGTGAAGATCTCCTGCGGGCCACCCAGGAAGAAGACCGTGATCTTCGTTCCTTCGGGAAGGTTGTACTTGCCGCCCTCGGACGCCCGGTGCGCCACGCAGGTGCCGTTCCCGCCGGCTCCCAGCCGTTGGCCGGCGGGTCGACGGCGGCGGAAGCGGTGCCCGTGCAGATCTATGAGCGAATCCACAAGAGAATTGATCAACGATCGGCTCTGACCACCGGATCCCTCGAAAGTGTCCGTTTCGATCACTCCTGCCCGGCAATAACCCTCAGTGTCTGATCCGTAACCACCCATGTGGCGCTAGACACACTGACGCCACCAGGCGCTAAGTTCAGAAATCGTTTACTCGCGCTGCGGCGCGGCGGTCGTCCAGGCTGGGGGTCCCCACTGTGCCCGAAAGTTCCTTTGTCGCGCCCAAAAACCGCTCCGTGATCGTCGTGCTCGGGCTGGTTCTCGCGCTCGTGGTCGGTGTTCCCGCCGGTGCGGCGCCGGCTCCCGGAGTGAGCGACAAGGGACCCGTGGGCTGGGACGTCTACCGATCGATCGACGGGCTCGCCCGGATGCGGCCCGGCGAGCAGGTCAAGCAGTTCTCCAGTTTCGACCGCGCGGGCAACAACGACGACGGCTTCGTGGGCACCTACTCGTGCCTGCGCGAGGAGGCCAACGGGGACTGCCTGCTCGCCGACGCGCGCGGGCCCGGCGAGGTGTCCTCGATCTGGTTCACCTACGAGTCGACGTCGGTCGCCGCGATCGGGCGGATCAAGATCGAGCTGGACGGCAAGGTCGTGCTGCAGGGTTCGTTGCAGGACATCGTGAACGGCGCGAAGGGCGCGCCGTTCGTGTGGCCGCTGGTGGGGAACTCGGCCGACACCATGGGCGGCGCGGCGATCAAGGTGCCCATGCCGTACACGACCTCCATGCGGATCACCACCGAGAACAACCCGCACTTCTACCACGTCACCTACCGCCAGTTCGCCGACGCGGCGGGGGTGCGCACGTTCAACCCGGCGGACAAGGCCACGGACGTCATCCAGCGGCTGCGCGGGTTCGGCGTGCGCGACCCGAAACCGGCGGCGCCCGGTGCGCGGGTGCAGTCGGCCGCGGTCGACGTCCCGGCCGGGTCCGCCCTCTCGATCCCGCTCCCGTCCGGCGCGCGGCGCATCACGCAGCTCAACCTCCGGTTGCCGCAGGTCATCGCGGCCCCCGGGATGTCCGACGACGGCCGCGCGTACGGCCAGGGCGGCAGCTCGTTCACCGCGACCGTGGCGCCGGACAACGACGGCGTGCGGATCACCCGCCGCGTCGACGCGGGCATCGGCGAGCAGCGTGCGGACCTGCTGGTAGGCGGGCGTCCGGCCGGCCAGTTCTACAGTGGTCCGGCCCGCGCCGGCGGCGGCTGGCTGGACCAGGTCGTCGAGGTGCCGGCGGACCTGACCCGCGGCCGGTCGCAGGTGCAGGTCGCGACCAGGTTCGTCTCCTCCGCCGAGGACGTCAACGAGTTCCGCTACGAGGTGCACAGCAAGGTCGGCGGGCAGTGGGTGCGCACCGACGTGCTCGACCTCGGCCACAACCACCCCAACGAGGAGGCCGTGCACGGGTACCGGGTGGACGGTGAGCGGTGGGCCGGCCTGCGGCGCTTCCGCTACCCGGCCGACCCCGGGCAGGCGACGGCGTCCGAGGCGGTGCTGGAGGGCCTGCGGCTGCGGCTGACCTTCGACGGGCAGACCACGGTCGACGCCCCGGTCGGCGAGTTCTTCGGCTCCGGGCTCGGCAAGTACGCGTCGCGGACGCTGCTGCACGCCATCGACACCACGGAGAACGGCGCGTTCACGGCGTGGTGGCCGATGCCCTACGCCCGCAGCGCGGTGGCGGAGCTGGTGAACAGCTCGGGCGTGCCGGTCACCGGGGGCAGCCTGGAGGTGACTTCCGCGCCGGACTCGGGCGTGACCGCGGGCCTGCGGGACGGCACCCTCGGCTACTTCCACGCGACGCACCACCGGGCCGAAACGGTGTCCGGTAAGGACTGGAACTTCCTCACCGCGCAGGGGCGGGGCGTGTTCTACGGGGTCACCTCCAGCATGCGCGGCGGCATCCCGCCGGGGCAGAACCAGCTGAACTACCTCGAAGGCGACGAGCGGATGTACCCGAACGGCTCGGCCAGCCCGGCGATCCACGGCACCGGGTCCGAGGACTTCTACGAGTCCGGCTGGTACTTCCAGGACGGTCGCGACGGCGGGGTCGAGGGCGTGCCGTACGCGATGCCGCAGGCGGGGCTGGTCAGCCGGGAGGACGCGAGCGACGGCTGCCAGTACGTGTGCCTCAACGCCTACCGGCTGATGATCGGCGACGGGGTGCCCTTCGGCAACGGCATCGAGTTCGACATCGAGCACGGCGACCGGTCGTCGATGCCTGCTGATTACAGCTCGACCGCGTACTGGTACGGGCAGAGCACGCCGTCGATGAGCCAGAGCGACGTGGTCGAGGTCGGCGACGACGCGAGCCGGTCGCAGCACGGGTATTCCGCGCCGGGCGAGACGCGCGAGTCGCTGACGTCGACGTTCGAGGGCAAGCGGGACCGCACGCCGGTCACTGGGACGACGACGGCCACCACGCAACCGGTGACGTTCACCGCCCGGGTGGACCAGGCCAATGGCGGCTTGCGGTTGCACCGGGTTTCCGACCAGGCCCAGGCGTTCCAGCACGCGCGGGTGTTCGTGAACGACCGGCTCGTCGGCGAGTGGTACCAGCCGCTGGGCAACACGCATTCGCGGTGGCTGGAGGACAGTTTCGACATCCCGGCCTCGGCCACGGCGGGCCAGACGTCGGTGCAGGTGCGGCTGGAACCGGTCGCCGGCGCGCCGGCCTGGTCGGCGTCGCGCTACACGGTCTTCTCGCAGGGCGCGCCGACCCAGCCCGCGCAGGACTGAACCCGTGACCGTGCTGGGTGATCACGTGTGACCTGATCGCCGTTCAACCGCCGTAGGCTCCCCGGCGAGGGGGTGGGCGGATGAGCGACGCCACCGACATCGACAAGGCCGAGTACGACAGCCTGCGTGCCGAGAGCCTCTTCCATCAGACCAACGCCAGCGCGATCTTCGGGCTCAACCTCGTCGGGATGGGGATCGGGATCACCGCCTCCACCCGCATCGACGGGGCGCTCGCCGTCCTGGCCGTGTTCTCGTGCGTGCTGTGGTCGCGCTATTGCGACCACCTCATGGCGGTGTTCCGCATCGCCGCGTACGTGGACCGGGAGTTGCGGCCGCGGCTGGTCGCGCGGCTCGGCGACGGGGTTCTCGGCTGGGAGGCCTTCCTGCGGGCGGAGCGCGCGGGCAAGCGGGACCACCTGCCGCGCTTGCCCTCGACCGACTCGCGGATCGGCTTCTTCGCCGCCTTGCTCGCCTTCCTCCTGCCGCCGCCGCTGCTGTGCGTCGTCTTCGTGGTGCAGCGCTACCCGGCGTCCGCGGGCGCGGGCAGGGTCTTCCTCCTCGCCGGCGTGGTGCTCGCCGCGCTGGTCTGGGTGCACGCGATCGTGCGCGGGTACCGCGTCAACAGCTGGATCAGCCGCACCGACCGCTGGATCGGCGCTAGCTGATCGGCGCTGAACCGTCCCATTCGGACAGTGGTGCGCAGTGCCAGCGCCACTTCGTCAGCCTCGGGTGGCCCGGCAGGGACGCCCGCCCGTTGGCCCACAACAAGGTGGGCCACGGGTCGGTGTCCATCGGCGTCCACGGGAACAACCGGTACAGCGCGGCGGCCGCCAGGCGGGGCGTCGGCGAGAACTCCACGCCCAGTCCCCGCGCCGCGTCGGCGGTGTGCACCAGCAGCTCGTCGCACGCCATGGCCGCGAAACCGGACGCGTCGGCGATGCCCCACGGGTGCCAGCCGCGGGCGTCGGGCGAGCTGGTCGCGACCACCGCGGCCAGCACCTTCGCCGTCGTGCCCAGCGTGACCACCAGCTCGGCCGGCTCGGACTCCGGCCGCACCTTCGATTCCATGGTCGACAACTCGACCGGCCCGGCCGCGAGGTCGTAGGAGTACCAGTGCACGCAGTCGGCGATGTGGGCGACGACCTGCGCGACCGTCATGTCCATCTCCGGGACCGCCGCAGACCAGTCGCGGTGCAGTTGCCCCGACAGGAACTCCGCGCACTCCTGCGCGGTGGACAGCAGGGCGTTCGCATCCATCTAGACCGGCTCCGGTTCCTTCGCGGCCGTGGTGTCCGGAGTGCGGTGCCGCAGGGACAGCGCGCCGCCCACGACGAGCGTGATCAGTACGCCGAGCAGCGTATACCACGGGAACGCCAGCACGACCGGCTTCGCTCCGGGCGCGGGCGGGATCTTCACCGCGAGCACCACGACCGCCATCACCGCGACCGTCACCACGAACGCGATGATCGCGTCCAGCTGCCGCGCCCGCTTGACCCACATGCCGAGGAAGAACGCGCCCAGCATCGCGCCGTAGGTGTAGCCGGTGATCGACAGGCCCTGCTCGATCACCGGGTTGTTCCGGTTGCTGAACAGCGAACCGAACACCGCGAACACCACCGCCCACACCAGCGTCCAGATCCGGCCGTGCCGCAGCAGCTTCGAATCCTCCGGCTGGCGCTTGGTGAACCGCTGGTAGAGGTCGGCGACCGTGGAGTTGGACAACGCGTTGAGCGCCGAGGCCAGCGCGCCCATCGTGGACGCGAGGATCGCGGCGATCAGCAGTCCGGCGACGCCGACCGGCAGCTCGCTGGTGATGAAGTTCGTGAACACGTCGTCGCCCTTCACGCCCAGCTCGGGCAGGGTGCGGAACCCGTTGTGCGCCCACAGCATCGCGCCGACGAACAGGAACAACGCGAACTGGATCGTCACCGCGACACCGCTGCCGATCAGCGCCTTGCGGCCGTCGGCGACGCTGCGGCAGGCCAGGAACCGCTGCACGATCAGCTGGTCGGTGCCGTGCGAGGCCATGGTGAAGATCGCGCCGCCGACCACGGCCGTGACGAACGCGTACTGGCTGGTCAGCAGGTGCAGGAAGTCGAAGTTGAAGTCGAACAGCCGGAAGATCCCGGCGTCCGCGGCGCGCGAGGTCCACCCGTCGGGCAGCTTCCCGGCCAGCACGATCATCGCGATGATCGCGCCGCCGATGTAGACCGACAGCTGGATCACGTCCACCCACACGACGGCCTTGATGCCGCCGACCAGCGCGTAGATCACGGTGAGCGCGGTCAGCACCACCACGATCTGCCAGTACGACGTGTGCAGCCCGAAGTGCTTGAGGATGACCTGGATCGGGATCGCGCCCGCGAACAACCGCACGCCCTCGGCCAGCAGCCGCGTCACGATGAACGCCACCGACGACACTCCCTGCATGGCCGAGCCGAACCGCTCGCCGAGGAACGCGTACGCGGTGGTCTGCTGTCCCTTGAAGTAGCGCGGCAGCAGCACGAACGACACCAGGGTGCGCCCGATGATGTAACCGAACGGGAGCTGCAGGTAGGTCAGCCCGTTGTAGTTGCCGGACGCCGCCCAGATCAGGCCCGGCGTGCTGATCACGGTGAGCGTGGAAGTCTCGGTGGCGACGATCGAGAAGCACACCGCCCACCACGGCAGGCTGCGTTCGCCGATGAAGTAGTCCGCCGCCGAGCGCTGGCGCCGCCCCACGAGCACGCCGATCGCGGGCATCGCGGCCAGGTAGACCACGATGATCGCCAGGTCAACTGGGTGCATCAGGCACTCCTATCGGTTGGTCCGGGTGAGCCGCTACCCGCAGACGGGTGACGGTCACCGGATGTGGAGCGGGCATCGACAGCGGGTGCGCGCCCGGGGTGATGCTGCCGAGCAGCCGGGGTCCGCGCGCGCCCGTCGCGTCCGGCAGGTTCGCCGGGACGCCGTGCCAGGTGAGCCAGCCGAGCAACGCGGTCAGGTACGCCTCCTTCGCCTCGCGAGGCAGGCCGAACTCGTCGCTCGTCGCCAGCCGGGCGCGGGGCAGGTGCCGCGCGAGCGCCCGCATCAGCGACGGGTTGTCGGCGCCGCCACCGGAGACGATCACGGTGGTCGCGTCCGCGCAGGCGCGGGCGATCGTGACGGCGGTCAGCTCGGTGAGGGTGGCGAGCAGATCCTCGTCGCGGACGTCGAGCCCGTCGGTCGCGGCCCGCAGGTAGCCGGCGTGGAACAGCTCCTTGCCGGTCGACTTCGGTGGCGGGGCCGCGTAGAAGGGCTCGGCGAGGAGACGGCCGAGCAGTTCCTCGTGAACCCGCCCGCGGGCGGCGATGGCGCCGTCCAGGTCGCTGCTCTGGGCGCCGCCGGTCACCTGGTGCGCGGCGAGGTCGAGCAGGGCGTTGCCCGGGCCGGTGTCGAAGGCTTGCACGCCGTCCGCTCGCACGACGGTGACGTTCGCGATGCCACCGATGTTCAGCGCGACGGCCGGGGCCAGGTCCCGCAGCCACAACGCGTCGAGCGTGCTGGCCAGCGGAGCGCCGTGCCCGCCGGCGGCGATGTCCCGGACGCGCAGGTCGGCGACCACCGGCAGCCCGGTCCGTTCCGCGATCCAGGCCGGCTGCCCCAGCTGCAGGGAGCCGCGGGCGCGGCCGCCGTCGACCCAGTGGAAGACGGTCTGGCCGAGGGAGGCGACCAGGTCCGCTGTGCCGGACAGGGTGCTCGCTGCTTCGGCGAAGGCCTGCCCGACCCTGGTGTCCAGGCGCGTGACCTGCTCGACGGTGGTGTCGGACGGCGGGAGCGCCGCGAGCAGCTCCCGCCGCAGGTCGCCGGGGTAGGGGACCGAGGAGTGCCCGAGCGGGACGAGCACGACCTCGTCGCCGGACGCGGTCAACTCGGCCAGTGCCACGTCGATCCCGTCGACCGACGTGCCGGAGATGATCCCGACGACGCGCATGACCGAGTGGTCTAGTCCTTTTTTGACCGGAGCGCAAGGCATCCGGTGAGTTTTTGTCCGCGAGGGGTGTCCTGCCCGGTCAACCGGCAGATGCGAGGATGGCCACGTGGCGGAAAACCTCTGGTTCTGGATCATCCTGGTGGTCGTCGTCCTGCTGGCGATCCTCCTCATCACCGGTCTGGTCTTCGCCCGCAGGCGGCGGATCAGCCTGACCGAGGCGGAGCCGGAGCGGGAGACCAAGCCCCCGAGAGGCGGGAACTACCAGGCCGGCGGCGGCATCGCCCTGGCGCCTGGTGGTCAGAAGACGGAGACGGCCGAACCGCCCGAGCACCCCGCCGGTGAGCGCACCGAGGTGGACGGGCAGCCGGGCGTCGGCGACGACGCCTCCGTGCCCCGCGACTCGCCGCGCCGGGGCATCGTCGACGTGGGCCTCCCGGAGGCCGAGGCGCCCGCGCCGCCGACGCAGGTCCCGGCGACGCTCGAGGTCCCGGCGACCCCCGAGGTGCCTGCCGCGCGTGAGCCGGAGAAGGCGGCGGTCGCGGTCGAGGAGCCGGAGCCGGTCTCCGGGCGGATCGAGCGGCTGCGCGGGCGGCTGTCGAAGTCCCGGTCGATGTTCGGGCAGAGCCTGCTCGGCCTGCTCGGTGCCGGTGACCTGGACGAGGACTCGTGGCAGGACGTCGAGGACACCCTGCTGATGGCGGACCTCGGCGCGGCCACCACGACGGAGATCGTGGAGACGCTGCGGACCGAGCTGACGGCGCGGGCGGTGCGGACGTCGGCGGAGGCGCGCACGGTGCTCAAGACCGTGCTGACCAATGCGCTGCACCCGGACTGGGACCGCTCGGTGCGGGCACTCGCGCACACCGTGGACGGGGCGAAGCAGCCGGCCGTCGTGCTGGTCGCGGGCGTCAACGGCACCGGCAAGACCACGACGACGGGCAAACTCGCGCGGGTGCTGGTCGCGCAGGGCAGCGAGGTACTGCTGGGCGCCGCGGACACCTTCCGCGCGGCGGCGGCCGAGCAGCTGCAGACCTGGTCGGAGCGCGTCGGGGCCGAGGTCGTGCGCGGCAAGGAGGGCGCCGACCCGGCGTCCGTGGCGTTCGACGCGGTCAAGCGGGGCGTGGACGCCGGCGTCGACGCGGTGCTGATCGACACGGCGGGCCGCCTGCACACCAAGACCGGCCTGATGGACGAGCTGGGCAAGGTCAAGCGGGTCGTCGAGAAGCAGGCCAAGGTCGACGAGGTGCTGCTGGTCCTGGACGCCACGACCGGGCAGAACGGGCTGATGCAGGCCCGGGTGTTCCGGGAGGTCGTGAACGTCACCGGGATCGTGCTGACCAAGCTCGATGGCACCGCCAAGGGCGGCATCGTGTTCCAGGTCCAGCGGGAGCTCGGGGTGCCCGTGAAGCTCGTCGGACTGGGCGAAGGGCCGGACGACCTGGCGCCCTTCGAGCCGGCCGCCTTCGTGGACGCCCTGCTCGGATGATCTTGCTTCATCCGGTCGGGTGAGAAGATCGGGAACGCTGTACAAGCGAGGTCAGAGCAGTCCAGGATGTGAGGGCGCGCCGCTGGGGAGGCGGCGCGCTCTTTCACTACCCGGGGGCTTCCAAGGTGTTGCACGGTGCGCGCGTCGCCGTCGAGACTCGGTCTGCCGCAGTGGGGCTCGCGGCGTGGCGCGCGGCCGCGCTGACAGCCTCAGCGGCTGTCCGGCTTGCAGCTCTGCGTTGCGAAACCGGCAGCGCTCCTCGCCGTCCCCGTTGAATGGCCCGCGCTCACGCGCGATCGGTTCGGCTGATCAGGCGCTCTCCGCGAGGTGCGTCGACAACGTCGCCGCCGTCGCTTGGACCAGTGGCGCGATCCGCGAGACCGCCTCGCGGGTCAGGCGTCCGGACGGGCCGGACACCGAGACCGCCGCGGGGGCCGGTGTTCCGGTGAGCGGGACCGCGATGCACCGCACCCCCAGCTCCTGCTCGCTCTCGTCGACGGCGTAACCCTGCGCCGCCACCTGGGCGAGGTGCGCCAGCAGCTCGTCGGGGTCCGTGAACGTGTGGTCGGTGTACGCGGGCATGCCCGTGCGGTCCAGCAGCGCCCGGACGTCCTCGGCGGGCAGCTGCGACAGGATCGCCTTCCCGACGCCCGTCCCGTGGGGCAGCACCCGACGGCCGACCTCGGTGAACATCCGCATCGAGTGCTTCGACGGCACCTGCGACACGTACACCACCTCGTCGCGCTCCAGCACCGCCAGGTTCGCCGTCTCCCCGGTCGCCTCCACCAGCTCCGCCAGCAACGGCCGCGCCCACGTGCCGAACTGCATGCTCGCGTTCTCGCCGAGCCGGATCAGCCGCGCCCCCAGCGCGTACTTCCGGTTGGTGTTCTGCCTCACGTAGCCGAGCTGCACGAGCGTGCGGATCAGGCGGTGGATCGTCGGCATCGGCAGGCCGGACGTGGCCGCCAGCTCGGACAGGCTGGCCTCGCCGCCGGTGTCCGCCAGCCGCTCGAGCAGCTCGAACGCGCGACGCAGCGACTGGACCCCGCCGTCTCGTCCTGCCTTCTCCTCGGCCACCGCGACTCCTCACATTGAGCTTCCGCTATGTAGAAACTATAGTCCGGGATGTAAAAAACCGAACCGCAAGTCTTCTTGGGAGTGTTCCGCATGGCTGACGTCCAGGTGCTCGGTGGCTCCGTCGAGCGAGGCGACGAGATCCTGACCCGGGAAGCGCTGGACTTCCTGGCCGGGCTGCACGAAAACTTCGCGGCTCGCCGTGACGAGCTGCTCGCCGCCCGCGCGAAGCGGCGCGAGGAGGCCAAGCGCACCGGGCGCCTGGACTTCCTCCCCGAGACCAAGGAGATCCGCGAGGGCGACTGGCGCGTGGCCGAGGCGCCGCCCGCCCTGCGCGACCGCCGCGTGGAGATCACCGGCCCGACCGACCGCAAGATGACGATCAACGCCCTGAACTCGGGCGCGAAGGTGTGGCTGGCCGACTTCGAGGACGCCAACACCCCGCACTGGCACAACGTCGTCGGCGGCCAGGTCAACCTGTACGACGCGATCCGCGGCACCATCGAGCTCGACTCCAACGGCAAGCACTACGAGCTGCGCAAGGACATCGAGCTGGCGACGATCGTGGTCCGCCCGCGCGGCTGGCACCTCGACGAGCACAACCTGACCTTCGGCGGCCGCAAGGGCGTCGGCGCGCTGGTCGACTTCGGGCTGTACTTCTTCCACAACGCGAAGGAGCTGCTCGAGCGCGGCAAGGGCCCGTACTTCTACCTGCCGAAGATGGAGAGCCACCTCGAGGCCCGGCTGTGGAACGACGTGTTCACCCACGCCGAGAAGACGCTGGGCATCGAGCACGGCACCGTCCGCGCCACCGTCCTGATCGAGACCATCCCGGCCGCGTTCGAGATGGAGGAGATCCTCTACGAGCTGCGCGAGCACGCCTCCGGCCTCAACGCCGGCCGCTGGGACTACCTGTTCAGCGTCATCAAGTACTTCCGCGACGCGGGCGAGAAGTTCGTGCTGCCGGACCGCAACAGCGTCACCATGACCGCGCCGTTCATGCGCGCCTACACCGAGCTGCTGGTGCGCACCTGCCACAAGCGCGGCGCGTTCGCGATCGGCGGCATGGCGGCGTTCATTCCGAGCAAGGACCCCGAGGTCAACGAGAACGCCTCGAAGAAGGTCCACGCCGACAAGGCGCGCGAGGCGGGCGACGGCTTCGACGGGTCGTGGGTCGCGCACCCGGGCATGGTCGGGCTGTGCAAGGAGGAGTTCGACAAGGTCCTCGGCGACAAGCCGAACCAGCTCGACCGGCTGCGTGAGGACGTGTCGGTGACCGCCGACCAGCTGCTCGACGTCGCGAGCACCGAGGGCGGCGCCACCGAGGCCGGCCTGCGGGGCGCGGTCGACGTCGGCGTCCGCTACATCGCGTCCTGGCTGGGCGGCAACGGCGCGGCGGGCATCCACAACCTGATGGAGGACGCCGCGACCGCGGAGATCTCGCGCTCGCAGATCTGGCAGTGGGTGCAGAACGGCACCCAGCTCGACAACGGCCAGAAGGTCACCCGCGACCTGGTCAAGTCGGTGCTGGACGACGTGCGCAAGGAGCTCGACGGCCAGGTCCCGGCGGACCTGCTCGCCCCGGCGGTCGAGATCTTCGAGGAGGTCGCGCTCGCCGACGAGTTCGTCGACTTCCTGACCCTGCCCGCCTACGAGCGGATCAAGTAACCGTGACCGGACGGCTCACCGGGGACGTGTACGCGGGCATCGACGCCCGGCTGTCCGAAGTGGACGCGCGGGTCGAGGCTCGGTACCCCGGTGAGCCGTCCGGGCGGCAACCGGTGCACACGGTCTACGTGCCCGCGCACCGGTACTCCGCCGACCTGGTCGCGAGCTGGGGCGAGCAGGCCCGCGCGGTGTTCGACGCGTGCGGCGACGCGCTCGGGCTCGACCCGGCCGTGGCCGAGCGGGTGCGGCGCAAGCTGGTCACCGAGCCGATCGAGGACCTGCGCATCGACTTCGAGGACGGCTACGGCCGCCCCGGCGACGACGCCGAGGACGAGGCCGCGGTCACGGCGGGCCGCGTGCTGGCGGCGAACCCGGCCACGCCGTTCTGCGGCATCCGGTTCAAGAGCTTCGAACGGGCGACCCGTCGTCGCGGCATCCGGACGCTCGATGCGTTCCTGTCCGGGCTGCTGGAGAACGGCGAGCTGCCCGCCGGGTTCGTGGTGACGCTGCCGAAGGTGACGGCGGTCGAGCAGGTCGGCGCCGCCGCCGAGGTGCTCGGGCACCTGGAGGCGGCCTACGGTCTGCCGGACGGCGCGCTGCGGTTCGAGGTGCAGGTCGAAACCGCGCAGTCCATCGTGGACGGTGAAGGCCGCGTCGCGGTGGCCCGGATCGTCCAGGCCGCCGAGGGCCGGTGCAGCGGGCTGCACTACGGCACCTACGACTACAGCGCCGGGCTCGGCATCGCCGCGGAGCACCAGAGCATGGACCACCCGGCGGCGGACTTCGCGAAGGCGTTCATGCAGGTCAGCGCGGCGGGAACGGGCGTGCGCCTGTCCGACGGATCGACGAACAAGCTCCCGGTGGGCGACGCGCTGCTGCCGGCCTGGCGCGAGCACCTGCGGCTCGTGCGACGCTCGCTGGAGCGCGGCTTCTACCAGGGCTGGGACCTGCACCCGCACCAGTTGCCCACCCGCTTCGCCGCGACGTACGCCTTCTTCCGCGAGGGCCTGCCCGCGGCGGCGGCGAGGTTGCGGGACTACGCCACGCAGGTGGACAGCGGCGTGCTCGACGAACCGGCCACGGCACGTGCGTTGTCGGGTTTTCTGTTGCGCGGCTTGGATTGCGGCGCCACCGATGCCGCGGAGGCCGAGAACCTGACCGGCCTCACCCGCGCGCGGTTGGAGAGCTACGCGACCTTCCGCGGCTGACCGAGGAACTCCAGCAGCGTGGCGGTGAGCGCGGCCGGCGCGTCCTCCTGCACCAGGTGCCCGGCGCCGGGGAACAGGCGCAGCCCCGCGCCCGGGATGCGGGACGCCAGTTCCTTGCCCTGCTCGACCGGGATCCACTCGTCGGCCTCGCCCCAGCCGACCAGCACCGGCAGGTCCAGCGAGCCCAGCAGCGGCTCGATCTCGTCGGTGAACCGCTGGTCCGCCTGCGCGATCTGCCGGTAGTACGCGGCCTGCCCCTCGGCGCCGAGCCACGGCGCGACAAGCTCGTCCAGCACGCCGCCACGCAGGCCTGCCGCGGACGCGGTCGCGGTCTGCGTGCGCACGATCGCTTCGTGCAGGTGCGACGGCAGCTGCTCGAAGACCCGCGGGTTGTCCCGCACCAGGTGGAAGAACGACGTCCCCCACGGCGCGATCGCCACGACGTCCACCAGGGCGAGCCGGTCGAACCGCGCGCCGTGCAGCAGGTGCGCCCGCAGCGAGACGACGCCCCCGAAGTCGTGCGCCACGACCGACGGCGACTCCAGCCCCCAATGCTCCAGCAGCGACGCGAAGATCTCCGCCTGCGTCCCCAGCGACACGTCCTGGCCGTCCCGCTTCTCGGACCGCCCGTAACCCAGCATGTCCCAGACGAACACCTCGTGCCGCTCGCTCAGCGCCGGTGCGATGTCCCGCCACACGTACGACGAAAACGGTGTGCCGTGCAGCAACACGACCGGCGGGCCCGAACCCGACGAAGCCCAGCGCACGGTCCCGCCCGGTGTCTCGAATTTCTCCATGCGCCGGACGTTACCAGTTAAGCGGCTTAGACGGTAACCAGAAGTGCGAGGTAGACGTCCACCTGGGTGACGAAGTCGTTGAGGTCCACGCCGAGCAGCTCGGACGCCCGCGCGATGCGGTACCGCAGCGTGTTGACGTGGACGTGCAGCGCCCGCGCCGCCGCGGTCGGGGAGCTGGAGCACTCCAGGTACACCCGCACGGTGTGCACCAGATCCGTGCCCTGCGCCGCGTCGTAGGCGAGCAACGGCCCGAGCACCCGCGCCCGCACCGACCGGCGCAGCTCGTCCGGCGCGCCGGCGGCCAGCAGCTGGTGCACGGCGATGTCCTCGCCCGCGACCAGCTCGATCCGGCCGCCGCGGCGGGCGGCGAGTTCGACCGCGTGCCGCGCCTCCTGCGTCGCGCCGTGCAAGCCGTCCACCGACACCGGGCCGCCCGAACCCAGGTGGAACCGCGACAACGACATCAGCCGGTCCAGCCGCGTCAGCGCCTCGGCCGCCGCGCGCATCCAGTTCCCCGGACCTGCGACCAGCGCGTAGGCGTCCTCGCCGACGACTCCGACCAGCGGCCGCGCGTCGGCGAGCAGCTCGGCCAGCACCTCCGCCGCCAGGGCCGGGCTGTCGTCCGGCGCCCGCGCGAGCAGCACGCGGATCTCCGTCTCCGCCGGCAGTCCGGACGCGGCGAAGGCGTCCCCGACCGGCCCGCCGTCGGCCAGGGCTTGGAGCAACGGCTCGGCCGCCTGGCCCGACATCCGCCGCACCTGGTCGGCCCGCGCCCGTGCCAGCCGCACGAGCTCGGCCAGCTCCGCGGCCAGGTCGCCCGGCTCCGGCTGCGCGACCGCCAGCAGCCACGGCACCGCGAAGCTCCCGCCGACCGGCATCAGCGCGTACCCGTCGTGGAGGGTCACCTCCCGGCCGGGCACGAAATGCTCCACGAGGTCCTCGGGCGGCTCGGCCGTGCCAGCGACGACCCGCCCGGTTCCGGACAGCACCCAGCACGGCGCGCCCAGCTCGATCGCGCCCTGGCGCAGCAACGCGGGCAGCGAGATGTCCTCCGTCGCCGCGGCCAGCAAGCGCTTGCGGGCGCCGCTCGGCTCCCGTCCCCGCGCCGCGGCCAGCTCCAGCACCACGCGCTCGGTGATCACCGCGAACGACAGGTCCGCGGGCACCTCCAGCAGCGGGATGCGGTGCCGCGCGCACGCCTGCACGACGTCCGGCGGGATTCCGCCGGTGTCCGCGCCGGACGCGGCCAGCGCGGCGACCCCGGCCCGGGCCAGCGCTTCGACGAACGGCGCGGCGTCGCCCGGCTCGCGCCACCACAGCAGCCCGCTGAGGACGACCTCGCCCGCCGAGACGTACCGGCTCGGGTCGGGCAGCTCGGTGACGTAGATCCGGCTGACCGCGCGGCCGAGCTGCCCGGCGCCGGTGCGCAACCGCAGGCGCAGTTCCGGGATCTCCAGCAGAGTTTTCACGGTCGTCATCAGGGTTGTAGGAAAGCACAAACGGGGGCCCGCACGCTGCTGTCGGTTCGTACTGAGCCGCCGTTGCCGGTCCCCCTGCCACGGGCGTCTACTTCTTGCCATGGATTTCCTGCGACCGGCGAACCTGGCCGAGGCGCTCGCCGCGAAGGCCGAGCGCCCGGCCTCCGTGCCACTGGCGGGCGGCACGGATGTCATGGTCGAGCTCAACTTCGACCACCGCCGTCCGGACGCGCTGCTCGACCTGACCCGCGTCGCGGAACTGGCCGAGTGGACCGTCGAGAACGGTGTGGTCCGGCTCGGCGCGGGCGTTTCCTACACGCGGCTCATCACTGACCTGGGTGAAAAGCTGCCCGCGCTGGCGATGGCTTCGCGCACGGTCGGCTCGCCGCAGATCCGCAACCGCGGCACGGTCGGCGGCAACCTCGGCGCTGCCTCGCCAGCGGGGGACACGCACCCGGTGCTGCTGGCGACCGGCGCGCGGGTCGAGGTCGCGTCCGTCCGCGGCACTCGGATGATCGAGGCGGACGACTTCTACGTCGGCGTCAAGAAGCACAGCCTCGCCCCCGACGAGCTGATCGTGGCGGTGCACCTGCCGGTCGCGACCGCCCCCCAGCAGTTCGCGAAGGTCGGCACGCGCAACGCCATGGTCATCGCGGTGTGCTCGTTCGCCGTCGCGCTCGACCCGGAGCACCGGCGCGCGGGTGCGGCGATCGGCTCCGCGGCGCCGACTCCCCGCCGTGCTGCCGCGGCCGAGGAGTTCCTGGCCGCCGAGTTGCCGTGGGACGCGCCCGCGCCGCTGCGCGACTCGGTCAAGCGGCGCTTCGGCGAGCTGGTCGCGTCGGCCGCCGCGCCGATCGACGACGTGCGTGGCACCGCGGAGTACCGCAAGCACGCGCTCGCGGTGCTCGCCCGCCGGACACTCGGCTGGGCCTGGCAGGACTACCTGGGAAGTGAGCGGACATGCGCATGAACGTGACGGTCAACGGCGAAGCCCGGCAGGCCGACGACGTGTGGGAGGGCGAGAGCCTGCTCTACCTGCTGCGCGAGCGGCTCGGCCTGCCCGGCTCCAAGAACGCCTGTGAGCAGGGCGAATGCGGTTCCTGCACGGTCTACCTGGACGGCACGCCGGTGTGCGCGTGCCTGGTCGCCGCCGGGCAGGCCGAGGGACGTGAGGTGCGCACGGTCGAAGGGCTGGCCGACGGCGACCGGCTCGATCCGGTGCAGCAGTCCTTTGTGGACGCGGGCGCCGTGCAGTGCGGCTTCTGCACGCCCGGTCTGGTGGTCGCCGCGCACGACCTTTTGAACCGCGTGCCGAACCCGAGCGACGAGGAGATCCGCGAGGCGCTCGCCGGGAACCTCTGCCGCTGCACGGGCTACGAGAAGATCCTCGACGCGGTGCGGGCGGCGGCGAAATGACCCTGATCCTGGAGAACGCGGCCATCGCGACGGTCGACGCCGACGGCGCCGAGCACCGCAGCGGGCACGTCGTCATCGACGGCGACACCATCACCGCCGTCGGCCCCGGCCCGGCGACCGTGCCGGGGGAGCGGATCGACGCTGCCGGCTGCCTGGTCACGCCCGGCCTGGTCAACACCCACCACCACCTGTACCAGTGGGCCACCCGCGGGCTGGCGGCCGACGCGACGCTGTTCGAGTGGCTGGTCCACCTGTACCCGGTCTGGAAGCGGCTGGACGCCGGCATCACGCACGCCGCCGCGACCGCCGGGTTGGCGCACCTGGCGATGACCGGCTGCACCACGGTCGCCGATCACCACTACGTCTTCCCGCATGACAGCGGAGACCAGGTCGAGGCACTCGTCGCGGCGGCGAACCGGATCGGCGTGCGGGCGCACCTCGTGCGCGGGTCGATGGACCGCGGCGAGTCCGACGGCGGCCTGCCGCCGGACAACCTGGTGGAGACCACCGAAGCCGCCTTGCTCGGCACCGAAGCCGCGATCGACGCCCACCACGACCCGGCGCGCAACGCCCGCATCCGCATCGCCGCGGGCCCGTGCTCGCCGTTCTCGGTCAGCGAGGAGCTGATGCGCCAGGCGGCGGATCTGGCTCGGCGCAAGGGAGTCCGGCTGCACACCCACCTCGCCGAGACGCTGGACGAGGAAGAGCAGTGCGTCGCCGAGAACGGCTGCACGCCCGCCGAGTACGCCGACAAGCTGGGCTGGCTCGGCGACGACGTGTGGCTCGCGCACACCGTGCACCTCGAGGGCCCGGCGATCCGCCGCATGGGCGCCACCCGCACCGGTTCGGCGCACTGCCCGACGTCGAACGGCCGTCTCGGCACCGGGATCGCGCCCGTGCGGGACCTGCTCGACGCCGGCGTCCCGGTCGGCCTCGGGGTCGACGGCGCCGCGTCCAACGAGTCCGGCGGGCTCGGCGAGGAGTTGCACCAGGCGCTGCTGCAAGCGCGGCAACGTGGCGGCCCGACCGCGCTGACCGTCCGCGAGGCGCTGTGGATGGGCACCATGGGCGGCGCGCGCTGCCTCGGCCGTGACGGCGAGCTCGGCTCGATCGAGCCCGGCAAGCTTGCCGACCTCGCGGTGTGGAACCTGAACGGCCTGCGCTACGCCGGGATCGAGGACCCGCTGGCGGCGCTCGTGCTCGGCGCGACCCCGCCGCTGAAGCTGCTGCTCGTCGGCGGCCGGACGGTGGTCGCCGACGGCGAACTGCGCACGGACGACGAGACCGCGATCGCGGGCGAGCTGGCGGCCGCGAGCAGGAGGTTGCGATGACCACGTCAGTCGAGCGCACCGGCACGGCAGGTGGGATCGGGGCCAGCCCGCGCCGCCCGGACGGGATCGTGAAGGTGCGCGGCGAGTTCGCGTACTCCTCGGACCTGTGGCACGAGGACATGGTGTGGGGCGTGACCCTGCGCAGCCCGCACCCGTCCGCGCGCATCACCGGCATCGACATCACCGAGGCGCTGAAGGTGCCCGGTGTCGAGGCAGTGCTCACCCACGAGGACGTGCCGGGTGTGAACCGGTACGGCCTGGAGCACCCGGACCAGCCGGTGCTGGCCGTCGACGTGGTGCGCTACCAGGGCGAACCGGTCGCGCTCGTCGCGGCCGACCACCCGGAGACGGCGCGGCGGGCGATGAAACGAATCCGCGTCGACTACGAGGTGCTGGAACCGGTCACCGACGCCGAGCGCGCGGTGCGCGGCGACGGGCCGAAGGTGCACCCGAACGGCAACGTCGTGCGGCACGTGCCGATCCGCCGCGGCGACCCGTCCGCGGCCGCCGACGTGGTGGTGTCCGGCGTGTACGAGGTGGGCATGCAGGACCAGGCGTTCCTCGGCCCGGAGTCCGGTCTCGCGGTCCCGGCCGAGGACGGCGGCGTCGACCTGTACGTCGCGACGCAGTGGCTGCACGTCGACCAGCGCCAGATCGTCGCCGCGCTCGGGTTGCCCGCGGACAAGGTGCGGCTCACGCTCGGCGGGGTCGGCGGCGCGTTCGGCGGGCGCGAGGACCTGTCCATCCAGATCCACGCGTGCCTGCTCGCCCTGCACACCGGCAAGCCGGTGAAGATGGTCTACAACCGCGAGGAATCGTTCTACGGCCACGTGCACCGGCACCCGGCGAAGATGTACTACGAGCACGGCGCCGACCGGGACGGGAAGCTCGTCTACGTCAAGGCGCGGCTGTTCCTCGACGGCGGCGCGTACGCGTCGTCCACCGGCGCGGTCGTCGCCAACGCCGCGACCCTCGGCGTGGGGCCGTACAACGTGGACAACGTGCAGGTCGACTGCTGGGGCACGTACACGAACAACCCGCCCTGCGGCGCGATGCGCGGCTTCGGCGCGGTGCAGGCGGCGTTCGCCTACGAGTCCCAAATGGACAAACTCGCGCAGGCGTGCGGGCTGGACCCGGTCGAGGTGCGGGTCCGCAACGCGATGAGCGAGGGCTCCCGCATGCCGACCGGGCAGATCGTGGACTCGGCCGCCCCGGTCGCCGAGCTGCTGCGGCGGGTGGCCGCGAAACCGCTGCCGCCCGCGCCGTCCGGCGAGCGGGACCTGCGGACGTTGCCCGGCGGCGTCTCGAACACCACCCACGGCGAGGGTGTCGTACGTGGCGTCGGGTACGCCGTCGGGATCAAGAACATCTGCTTCTCCGAGGGCTTCGACGACTACTCGACCGCGCGTGTGCAGCTGCGGGTGGTCGGCGGCGAGGCGGCCGCGACGGTGCAGACCGCGGCGTGCGAGGTCGGGCAGGGCCTGGTCACGGTGCTGCAGCAGATCGTGCGGACCGAGCTGGGCGTGGAGCAGGTGACGATCCTGCCGATGGACACCTCGATCGGCAACGCCGGGTCGACGTCGGCGTCCCGGCAGACGTACGTGACCGGGGGAGCGGTGCGGGCCGCGTGCGTGGCGGTGCGGACGGCGCTGGCCAAGCGGATCGGTTCGCCCGACCTGGAGCTGGTGGGCGGCAAGCTGGTGTCCGGCCGGGATGGCGTGGTCGCGGACCTGGCCGACGCGCTCGGCGACGACGTCTACGACGAGACGGTGGAGTGGCGGCACCGGCCGACCGAGGTGCTCGACCCGGAGACCGGGGCGGGCAACGCGCACGTGCAGTACGGGTTCGCCGCGCACCGGGCGGTGGTGGACGTGGACACCGAGCTGGGGCTGGTGAAGGTGGTCGCGCTGGACTGCGCGCAGGACGTCGGGCGGGCGCTCAACCCGCAGGCCGTGCTGGGCCAGATCCAGGGCGGTTCGGCGCAGGGGCTCGGGCTGGCGGTGATGGAGGAGATCCAGACGCGGGACGGGAAGATCCGCAACCCGTCGTTCACGGACTACCTGATCCCGACGGTGCTCGACATGCCGCCGATGGACATCGACGTGCTGGAACGGGCCGACCCGAACGCCCCCTACGGCCTGCGCGGAGTCGGCGAACCCCCGACGATCTCTTCCACGCCGGCGATCGTGGCAGCCATCCGAGCCGCGACGGGCAAGGACCTGCCGCGGGTCCCGGTGCGCCCGGAGCACATCGTCAGCTGAGGCGTTCGTGGGCGCCGGGCACATCGCGTCGCTGACCGCAGGTTCCGGCGCACACCATCAGCGGCGCCGGAACCCAGCCAGGAATCAGGCGCGTTCCAGCACCACCACGGGGATCTCCCGCGAGGTCTTCTTCTGGTACTCGTCGTAGTCCGGCCACACCTCGGCCATCTTCGCCCACATCGCGGGCTTCTCGTCGGGCGTGGCGACCCTCGCGACCGCCTTGAAGCGCTCGCCCTTGATCTGGACCTCGACGTTCGGGTCGGCCTGCAGGTTGACGAACCACGCCGGCGGCGCGTCGGTGCCGCCCTTGGACGCCACCACCAGGTACGCGCCCTCGTGCTCGCGGAAGATCAGGGCGTGCCGGCGCTCCTGCCCGGACTTGCGGCCCTTCGTGAACAGGATCAGGATCGTCGTCCCGTTGCGCCAGTGGTAGCCGTCCTCGCCGTCGGTCTCCAGGTAGCGGTCGACGTGCGGCTGGCCGTGCAGATCAATGGCAGAACTCATGAAGCCGACACTACCCGCGGGCCCGCCCGGTGAGCATTTCACGAGCGGTCGCCACGGCGGCCTCCCCGGCGATGGCCAGCGGCTCCACGTCCCGCAGGGAGCGGCTGAGCACGAAGGCCCCTTCCAGCGCGCTGATCACCGCGATCGTCAGTCGCCGGGCGTCGTCCTCGCTCAGGCCGAAACGCGTGAAAACACCCGTCCCGGTGGCGATCCACGACTCGAACACCTCCGCCGTCGCCCGGCGCAACGTCTCGTTCGTGCTCGCCACCTCCAGCGCCACGGTGGCGATCGGGCAGGCGTCGGCGTAGTCGGTCTCCCGCAACGTCACCGCGGCGGCGGCGAAGGCCTGCTCCAGCCCGGTGACCAGGTCCGGCGCCGGTGCGATCAGCAGGTCGAACAGCTTCCCGTACGCCATGCCGGAGCTGCGGATCACCTCCTCGGCCAGCTGTTCCTTGCCGCCGGGGAAGAAGTGGTAGATCGAGCCGAACGGCGCGCTCGCCTCGGCGACGATCTGCTTCAGGCCCGTCCCGGTGTAGCCGTTGCGCCGGAACAGCTCCGCGCTCGCGGCCAGGATCCGTTCTTTGGTGTTGCCCACGTCACCGATCCTAGCTACCCTCCCGCTAGAGCGATCTATCAAATCCGAGGGGGCGGAGATGCCCGAGGTCGAACTGTCCGCGGGGACGATCGAGTACGACGACACCGGCGGTGGGGGGCCGGTGATCGTCTTCCTGCACGGCCTGACCATCGACAACACCGTGTGGCGCGAGGTCGTGCCGGGCCTGGGGGAGTACCGGTGCGTGCTGCCGAACTGGCCGCTGGGCTCGCACCGGAAGCCGATGAAACCGGACGCCGACCTGTCGCTGCGCGGCCACGTGCGGCTGCTGGCCGAGTTCCTGGAGGCGCTCGACCTGCGAGACGTGACGCTGGTCCTCAACGACTGGGGCGGCGCGCAGTTCCTGATCAGCGAGGGGCTGGCCGACCGGGTCGGCAGGCTGGCACTCGTGGCGTGCGAGGCGTTCGACAACTTCCCGCCCGGCCTGTCCGGGCGCATGCTCGTCCGCGTCGCGCGGATCCCCGGCGGCCTGAAAGCCATGCTGCACCTGCTGAAGTTCCGGTTCGTCCAGCGCGCGCCGGGTTCCTGGGGGTGGATGAGCAAGACGCCGGTGCCCGCTGAGGTCATGGACAGCTGGTTCGGCCCGGCCCGCGAGAACCCGGCGATCATGCGGGACATGCTGAAGTACGGCCTGCACACGCCGCCGAAGGAGACGCTGCTGGAGTGGTCCGGCAGGCTGGGGGAGTTCACCGGGCCCGTGCTCGTGGTGTGGGCGAAGGAGGACAAGCTCATGCCCCGCGAGCACGGGCCGCGGCTGGCGGCGCTGTTCCCGGACGCGCGGCTGGTCGAGGTGCCGGACAGCTACACGCTCGTGCCGCAGGACCAGCCGGAACTGCTCACGAACCTGTTGCGGGAGTTCGTTCCCGTCGGGTCCCGAAAATGAGGTTGAGCACCACGGCGACCACGCAGCCTGCGCTGATCCCGGAGTCCAGCACGGTCCGCACGGCCGACGGGAAGTGCGCGTAGAACTCGGGCGCGGCGATCGGGATGATCCCGACGCCCAGCGCGGCCGCCACGATCGTCACGTTCGCCGGGCGGTCGAACGCGGCCGTGGCCAGGGTGCGGATGCCGGAGACCGCGACGCTGCCGAACAGCACCAGCCCGGCGCCGCCGAGCACCGGTTGCGGCACCAGCGCGACCACGCCGCCGGCGACCGGGAACAGGCCCAGCAGCACGAGGATCGCGCCGCACGCGGCCACCACGTACCGGCTGAACACGCGGGTCAGCGCGACCAGCCCGACGTTCTGCGCGAAGGCGGTGCAGGCGAACCCGCCGAACACCGTGGACACCGCCGTCGCGACGCCGTCCGCGCGCAGGCCGTCGGCGAGCGTTCGTTGTCCCGTCGGCCGGCCGACGACCTCGCCGAGCGCGAGCATGTCCGCGGTGCTCTCGGCCATGATCACGATCATCACGATCGCCATGGAGATGATGGCCGCGATGTCGAACGCGGGGCTGCCGAAGTGGAACGGGCTCGCCACGCCGAACGCCGGCGCCTCGCGGAAGGTCGACGTGTCGACCTCGCCCAGCGGCCACGCGATCAACGTGCCCACCACCAGACCCAGCAGCAACGCGATCCGGCTCCAGAAGCCGGGCAGGAACCGGTTGAACGCCAGCACCGCGAGCAGCGTGATCGCGGCGAGCAGGATGCCGTGCGGTTCGGCGGAGTCCTGCTGGCCGGAGATCCAGTTGACCGCCACCGGCAGCAGCGAGACCCCGATGAGCGTGATGACCGTGCCGGTCACCAGCGGCGGGAAGAACCGCGTCAGCCGGGAGAAGAACGGCGCGGCGAGCACCATCAGCGCGGCGCCGACGAGCGTGGCGCCGTAGACGACGCCGAGCGCGTTCCGCGGCCCGTGCTGCTGCACGATCGCCATCACCGGGGCCACGTTCGCGAACGTGACGCCGTTGACCAGCGGCAGCCGGGCGCCGAACCGCCACACGCCGAGGGTCTGCAGCAGGGTCGCCAGCCCAGCGGTGAACAGGCTCGCGCTGATCAGCAGGCTCAGCTGTCCGCCGGACAGGCCGACGGCGCTGCCGATGATCAACGGCGGGGCGACGACCCCGGCGTACATCGCGGCGACGTGCTGCACGCCGCCGACGACCAGTTGCAGCGCCGGGGGTTTGCGGTCGACCGGGTGGATGTCCGTCACCGGTGTGGCGGTCGTGGTCACGCGGGTTCTCCCAACTCGCCCGGCGCTACCGCCAGGCGGGGCCCGGGTCCTCCGCGTCGTCGCGCAGGACGGTTCCTTCGATGAGGCCGTACGGACGGTCCGCGGCGTGGAAGACCTCGTTGTCGTTGGTGAGCCCGAACGGGCTGAGGTCCACCACGAAGTGGTGCTTGTTCGGCATCGACAGCCGGATCTCGGCCACCTCGCCGCGTGCTTCGAGAACCGCCTCGCCCATCGCGTACAGGGTCTGCTGCAGCGAAAGGCTGTGTTTCGTCGCGAACGTCTCCAGCAGGATCCGCCGGATCTCCGCGAAGCTCTTGCGCCAGTCGATGCCGCTGCCCTGGTACCGCCACTGCGCGGTGACGGCGGTGGCCAGGATGCGGTCGTCGGTCTCGGCCAGCGTCGTGTACTCGTCGCGCGGGAAACCGTGGAACTCCGAGCCGGTGGACTTCAGCACGACCAGGTCGCGCAGGCCGGACACCACCCAGGCGCGGTCGTTCTCGACCGTCACCACGGTGGTCCGCTTTTCCTCGCTCGACCGGGAGAAGGCGTGGTCGTGCGGCCGGCCGCCGACGGCGATGCGATCCCAGGCGTGCTCGTCGATCGTGACGCGCGCGCCGGTGATCTGGCCGAACCGGCCGACGAAGTGCCTGGCCAGCCGCAGCCCGAAGTCCTCGATCTCACCGACCGGGCTTTCCTTGGCGAACGCGTAGACGGTGTTCTTCTGCGTGTCGGTGGCGACCACGTCGGAGTTGTCGCCGGTGAGGTGGGTCTTCGCGAGGTCGCCGCGCAGCGCGGTGGAGACCGTGAGGTCCTTGAGGTGGTGCACGTCCCCGGCCCGGGTCACCGTGACGAGGCGGACCTCGGCCTTGCCGTACTGGTTCGGCCCCAGCTTGATCGCCATCGTCAGCTCCCTCGGTAGGTGGAGTAGGAGAACGGGCTCAGCAGCAGCGGCACGTGGTGGTGCTGTGTGCCGTCGGTGATCCGGAAGGCCACGGTGACCTCGGGGAAGAACGCGTCCGGGCCGAGGTGGGCGCCGGTGTCGAACACCAGCCGGTAGACGCCGGGGTCGAGTTCCGCGGGGCCGAGGTCGCGGACGCGGCCGTCGTCGTCGGTGCGGCCGCGCGCGATCACCGTGCCGTCGCTCGTTTCCAGTCGCACGGGGACCCCCGCGGCCGGGTGTCCGGCGGAAGTGTCGAGGACGTGGGTGGTCACCAGGCTCATGCTGTCACCGCCTTTCCCAGCCGCAGCACGGCGATCTCGACCAGTTCCCGTCCGGCGACCGCCAGTTCGGTGTCCGGGTCGTTGTGCATGCGCTCCCGCAGGTTCGCCAGCAATTCCGGCCCGCTGCGGCCGCTCGCGCAGACCAGGAACACGTGCCCGAACCGCTCCTCGTACTCGGCGTTGGCGGCGCGGAACTCCGCGGCCGCGGCATCGTCCACACCGGACTGCTCGTCACGGGACCAGCCGCCGGAGGGCTTTTCGCCGATCCGCGGGTGCGCCGCGATGGCTCGCCGGGTCTCGTCCCCGGTGAGGGTGAGGCGGGCGGCGCCGGTCAGCGCGGCGAGGTCGGGGTAGGGCCGTCCGGCCAGCACCGCGTCCACCCAGCGTGGCACGTCCAGGCACGCGGTGAGCAGTTCCCCGGCCTCGCCCGGTGGCGCGGTGTTGAACTCGGCGAGCGTGACAGTCAAGTGTTCCTCCGGATCACGGTGCTGCCGATTCTGGGAAATGGACGTTACGGTCGTGTTCGACGAGCGTCAACAATTTGTTGAAATCATGGCTCGCGGTTGAGATAGTTGTAGACCGTGAACCGGGTGACGCCGAGTGCTTCGGCGACGGTGGGCGCGGCCCTGCGCATGGCGAACGCGCCGCGCTCCTCCAACAGGCGCACGGCGCGTTGCTTGCCGGACCGGTCCAGGTCGGCCAGCCGGGTGCCGAGCGACCGCTCGACGTCGGCGATCAGCCGCTCCAGCGTGGTGGGCGGCGCGCCGGCCGGTTCGCTGGCGGCGGTCGGCGTGGACAGCTGCAGGGTCAGGCGGTTCGCGCCGCCGTCCAGCGCGGCCCTGGCGATGGCCGGGAGCGCGCCGAGCAGGGCGTCCGCGTCGCCGCGGGCGGTGGTGCCGAGCGGGCCGAAGTCCACGGACAACCCGGCCTCCTCGGCGGCGGTGCGCGCGCGGACGGCGTGCTCGGGCGGTTCGCCCTCGCCGCGGAACGGTTCGGTGGTGAACTCGGCTTGCAGTTCCACGTCCGCACGGTAACCGTACGGGCGGGGGAACTGGAAGCGGACGAAAGGAGTGCCGGGTGGAACTGGTCTTCCGGGCGCGGCGCGCGATCACGGCCGCGGGCGACGGGCCGTGCTCGGTCGGTGTCGACAGAGGACGGATCACCGCCGTCGAACCCGGCCGCGCGCTGTCCGGTGACCGGGTCGTCGAGCTGGGGGAGGACGTCGTCCTGATGCCCGGGCTCGTCGACACCCACGTGCACGTCAACGACCCCGGCCGCACCGAATGGGAGGGCTTCGAGACGGCCACCCGCGCGGCCGCGGCGGGCGGGGTCACCACGATCGTGGACATGCCGCTGAACAGCCTGCCCCCGACGGTCGACCCGGACGCGCTGGCGGTCAAGCGGAAGACCGCGTCCGGGCGGGTCCACGTCGACGTCGGGTTCTGGGGCGGCGCGATCCCCGGCAACGGCGCGCACTTGCCCGCCTTGCACGAGGCCGGGGTGTTCGGGTTCAAGTGCTTCCTGCTGCACTCGGGTGTCGACGAGTTCCCGCCGCTCGACGACGCCGAACTGGAGGCCGACCTGCGGATCCTCGCCGGGCTCGGCGCGCTGATGATCGTGCACGCCGAGGACGCCCCGACCATCGACGCGGCGCCGCGACCGCACGGCCCGCACTACCAGGGGTTCCTGGCGTCGCGGCCACCCGAGGCGGAGAACCGGGCGATCGCGCGGGTCATCGAGCTCGCGCGGCGCACCGGGGCGCGGGCGCACATCCTGCACCTGTCCTCTTCGGACGCCCTGCCGATGATCGCGGCGGCCCGCGCCGAAGGGGTCGCGCTGACGGTCGAGACGTGCCCGCACTACCTGAGCTTCACCGCGGAGGAGATCCGCGACGGCGCGACGCAGTTCAAGTGCTGCCCGCCGATCCGCGAGGCAGGCAACCGCGAGCGGCTGTGGCAGGGGCTGGCCGACGGCGTGATCGACTGCGTGGTGAGCGACCACTCGCCGTGCACGCCGGAGCTGAAGCGGTTCGACAGCGGCGACTTCGGCGAGGCCTGGGGCGGGATCGCCGGGCTGCAGGTCGGGCTGCCCGCGGTGTGGAGCGGGGCGGCGCGGCGCGGGCACACGCTGGCGGACGTGGTGCGCTGGATGGCGACGCGGCCGGCGGAACTGGCGGGGATGACGCGCAAGGGCCGGATCGCCGTCGGCTACGACGCCGATTTCTGCGTGTTCGCGCCGGACGAGGAGTTCGTCGTGGATGTCGCGAAGCTGCGCCACCGGAACCCGGTGAGCGCCTACGACGGCAGCCGGCTGCGCGGGGTCGTGCGGCAGACGTGGTTGCGGGGCCAGGAAGTCACCGGGGACAGTCCGCGGGGCGAGTTGCTGAATCGAGGGCAGTGTTGACCGAGCGTCAGGAGTGGACTTATGAGCCGGACCTGGCGTCGCGCCGGGTCGGCGGCAGCGTGGTGTGGGCCAACGACGAGGCCTTCGCCGAGCGGGAGAACCTGATCAAGCCCGGGCCGGCGGAGTTCCGGCCGTGGAACTTCGGGCACAAGGGGCAGATCTACGACGGATGGGAGACGCGGCGGCGCCGGGAGCCGGGCGTGGACCAGGCGATCGTGCGGCTCGGGCTGCCCGGCGTGGTGACCGGGGTGGTCGTGGACACCGCGTTCTTCACCGGCAACTACCCGCCGTTCGCGTCGGTGGAAGCGGTCGCCGTCGACGGGTACCCGAGCCCGGCGGAGCTGGCCGAACTGGAGTGGACGCCGCTGGTGCCGAAGTCGCCGCTCGCGGGGGACTCGGAGAACTTCTTCGCCGTGTCGTCGTCGCGGCGCTGGACGCACGTGCGGCTGTCGATCCACCCGGACGGCGGGGTCGCGCGGTTCCGGGTGCACGGCGCGCCGGTGGCGGACCCGCGGCTGGTCGACCCGGCGGCCCTCGACCTGGCGGCGCTGGAGAACGGCGCGCGGGTGGCGGGCTGCTCGAACATGTTCTACTCGTCGCCGTCGAACCTGATCTCGCCCGGTTTCGCCGCGGTGATGGGGGAGGGCTGGGAGACGGCCCGCCGCCGCGACGACGGCAACGACTGGGTGTCGGTGGCGCTGGCCGGCGCGGGCGTGCCGCGGCTGGCCGAGCTGGACACGACGCACTTCAAGGGCAACGCGCCGGGCTGGGCGTCGTTGAGCGGACGCTTGGACGGTTCGTGGTTCGAGGTGCTGCCCAGGACCCGGCTCCAGCCGGACACCCGGCACCGGTTCCTTGTCCCGGAGCCGCGCGAGCTGAGCGTGGTGCGGCTGGACATTTACCCGGACGGCGGCATGGCGCGACTGCGCCTGTGGGGCGCGCTGACGGAGCGTGGCCGAGCGGACTTCGAGCGGCGGTTCACCGAGAGCAGCGGCTGATGGCGCGCGGCACCGGTTCCTTGTCCCGGAGCCACGCGAGCTGAGCGTGGTGCGGCTGGACATTTACCCGGACGGCGGCATGGCGCGACTGCGCCTGTGGGGCGCGCTGACGGAGCGGGGCTGGGCGGACTTCGAGCGGCGGTTCATCGAGAGCAGCGGCTGATGGCGCGCGGCACCGGTTCCTGGTCCGGAGCCGCGCGAGCTGAGCGTGGTGCGGCTGGACATCTACCCGGACGGCGGTATGGCCAGGTTGCGCCTGTGGGGCGCGCTGACGGAGCGTGGCCGGGCGGACTTCGAACGGCGGTTCACCGAGAGCAGCGGCTGATGGCGCGCGGCACCGGTTCCTGGTCCGGAGCCGCGCGAGCTGAGCGTGGTGCGGCT